>NZ_JBXWKZ010000025.1:0-35141 GCF_058191515.1 Staphylococcus sp. CoH_129_LAB_1
TATTCAAAAAATTAAAATTGAACGGTTTAGTTAAGTAATGCTTATTTTATTTGTAAATGCTTGACTAATCGTAGGAAGAAGAGTGTGCAAGGTATTCCTTTAGATAAAGATTTTTAGCATCTAAAAATTTTTTATTATCTGATTGAAGACTCTTTAGTAAAATTTGATCAATAAAAGGTATCTTGAAATTATATTTATCAATAAATACTTCTTTTATATTAGTAGAAGTATGTGGTGATGTGCTTATTGAATTAGTCTCTTCTTCAGTTATTTCATGTTTATGAGCTATACTAGAATAATTAATAAATTCATCATATAAAGCATTAAAATCACCACTTTTACCACTCAAAATTAATTCTTTCAATGATTGATACCTAGATGATACGTCATTATCACAAGTGATAATTGAATCATCATTACTTTTCAAAGTATTAATAAATTTATTATAATTTTCTTTTTCATCTTGATGCTCAAATAGCACTTTCTCAATAGCACTACTTAATTTTTGATATAAAATAACATTTTCATAGAAGTTACTTTCTTTCACTGCATTAAAAAATGTAATTAGATTTTTTTCTAGAATATCACTTTCTGCCGATAAACGTTTCATAGTTTGAAAAGAAAAATCTGTATCTAATATTTTTTTTAGTTTTCTGAATTCTATATCCTTTACTTTTTCTATTCCTAATTTAAAGAAATCTTCGAATTCTTGTGCATTACTTTTTGAAATGGATTCATTAATAGCATTGATATAATCTATATTATTAGGAGTAGTAGGTAAGGGATATTTTTTTAATAATTCTATAAGAATACTTAATATTTGATATTGTAAAGAATTAAAATTGTAATTGAATTGATTATTTTCTGTTTTACCATGATAATTATCCGGTTGATATTTTGAAATGTCTATACCAAATATCTTGTAAAGTAGCTTCATTTGGTTGGTCATAGTTTTTTCAGATAAACCAACTTTTTCACGAATATGTAATTTTTTAAATTCCATATCATCACTTTTATTACTTAAATAAAAATAACCGACATTAGTTCCTTCATTTTGATTTATATTTATATAAAGCTTTATATATATAATAGATACAAGTTGATGAGCTTTCTTTTTCGTTTTATAATTTTTAAATAACTTTTCCAATTCATTAAATAGTTCATTCTTTTCTTCATCATTTAGATTAGTTTTCTTTAAATCTAATAAAATTAATTCTTTAATATTAAGAACTTCTTCAATCTTAGTTTGCATTTCATTAAGATCTTTACTTTTGATTTTTATCTTTATTTTGTCATTATCAATACTTAATTTTTCATATTGAATAATAAAATTATTGTATTTTCCAACCTCCATTTGCAACCTTCCTAGCTCATTCGTGGTAAATTTCGAGGTAAGATTAAATTCTGTTCGCTCTAATTTAATATTATAATCTCTTAAAATTTTATTTATATTGGTAATAATTTGCTCATCAATTGGCACTACAAATTGAAAACCTCTTTCTTCATTGTCTGAATTAATTGAATTTGTCTTTTTAGAATTTTGCTTGTTTAATTTCATGTCTTTTTCACTCATTTAGCTTTCTCTTTAATTACTCTATTATATATATTCTATTAAAAAACTACTTATTTAATACTATGATATCTTTTCTATTAAATATAATGTATATAATTATAATAAAAAATACTATATGTACGCAGTACCATATATTGACTATCAAAAATTGGCTATTAAAAATAGAAGTGTCTTGTTGATTTAGATAATTCAACATTTCACTTATAGGTGGTAAAATAAATGAAATATATTTAAATGTAGAAATTTCTTTAATAATATTTGATTTTAAAATAGCTAACAAAGATATCAATATTAATAATAACCAACTGTATTTTTTTGATAAAAAATTAGAATATTTAAATAATGCTGTTAATATTATTGCAGTAATACTAATTATAATATGGGCATGAATTCCTATTAATATCTCTGTAAGAGATGGTAAATGTTCAAACCTAAGAGATACTAATGGATATATAATGGCAAAAATAATTAATGGTACGGTCATTAAAAAGTTGAATATCAGCTTAGATGTTAGATACAATGATCTACCAAGTTGCATAAGTAATAATTGTAATTCTTCTACTGATTCTAAATCAAAAGTAATCAAATTTAACCAAATAGAAATAAAAAGTAATAACATTGAAGTAGTACCAAAACTAGATAAAACTGGTTGCCCTGAATAATAATATAAAATAACTACTATCAATACAAATACACTATATGGAGCAATAAATTTATATGATCTAATCATATTTTTGAAAAAATAGTTGATTAGTTCAATCATTTCTATTATTCACCTCTTCAATTAAGTAACCATTATTTATTAACACCTTTAATACATTATTACTTTGTCTATTATCAACATTTATAATAGTGTATTCTTTATGATGAAATACTTCAACTTTATAGAAACTTTTCATCATATCTTTAATTTTATTATAATTTTTACTGTTAACTTTTATTTCTTTATAGGTATTTAATTGTTGTTGTAATTCTATCCATTTTTTATTTTCTAAGTTGAACTTATGAGTAACAAAATTTTCATCGAGCAATTCTTCATGAGATGTTAATATAATAGTTGCATTTTTTTGCTTTTGAACAATTAATTTTTTCAAACTTATTATTGCTTCTTTATCTAAACCAGAAAATGGTTCATCCAATATATAAATATTTGCATTTTTAATTAAACATTGGATTAAATTTACTTTTTGTTTTGTCCCTTTAGAACATAAATTCAATCTTCTATCTAATAAATTATTTAATTTGAAATAATTTATTAAATCTTTTATGTTATGTTCGTTATCATTGTATATATTATCTAGAAAATTTAAATATTCTTTTATTGTTAAATTTATTGTAGAAGGCAAATAATCCGGAGCATAGCTAATTTTTCCGTTTACTTTAATACTTCCAGAGGTAGGCCTTATTAATCCTACTATCATTTTGAGCATCATAGACTTACCACATCCATTACTGCCCTCAATTAATATAATTTCATTTTTAGGAAATTTAAAAGTAAGATCTTTAATAATAATTTTTTTATTAATAATTTTTTTAATATTAGAAGCTTTAACACTTGAAATAATAATATACACCTTCCCACTTATAGCCTATAGTTTTATTTCTTATAAAAGTCTAAATATAAATATACTTAGTAAAGTTATTCCCGATTAGAAATCGTTTGACTTGATATAAATAATTTTTCTGCTAAATCCATCTGTGATAATTACGTTCTTTTCTATAATATCTAATTTGATTTCCTACATTCATATTTAAAAATTTCTCAACTTCAATTTATCTTATTAAATAATTGGACTCTATCTATTATTTTTATAATATAACAAAATAAACACTAAAAAATGTTTTATATATCTTATTTCCTAAGAAATTATTTACACTATTACTTAAACTTTATTCGCTTTTGTGAAACATTTACATATTTTTTAATATATTATTTTGCTTTCTACTAAGCTTAAATCTTCTTCTAAATTGATTTTAATATACTTCTAAATATTATCCGTAATGTGATGTTTACATTTAATTTCCATATTAAACTCCTTAAATTTTGAATTTATAAATAATTAATCACATTCTTATCATACAATTTTTCCCTTTTTTAAAAGTGATGTAACCAAAGAATTTTAGAAAAATTTAATTTTAATTAAAATTAATAAATTATATCTTTCTATCCTTACGATATAAGAAATAATATCATTAAAGTAAGACTTATTTGATAGCGGCCGAAGTCTTCCTTTCCTAAAAACTAATTTTTTGCTAAATAAATACGACCAAAACAACAAGTTGTTTCAGTCGCATAAATTTAATTTCTAGTTAAACTTAGAATAATAATTTATAAATCATCAATGATTTGAAGTAAGATTGTCAAAATGATAAATTATTTCCTCAAAATTTTTACTTTTATTAATAACTTTATACTCATTTGAATTAGTGAAATCTTCACTTTTTTTAATAATAATAAAATTATCTATTTTTCTATATTTAGGTTTTACCATACGATATTCATCATTTTTATTTAATGTTATGTAAAAATCAGTTAAATCATTTTCATTAATAAGTCTTAGCGAATCATCTGCCATAATTTTTATTATAAAAATTGATTTTAATATATGCACTATAAAGATACAGATATTTAAAAACAAGAGACACTTATACAAATGTTTTGAATCATTGTTTAAATACAGTAATTTATCATTATGAAATATTAAGTTTACAATAAAGTAAGTTATCCAGTACTTTGTGATAATTAATATCATAAAGTTTATCAATCTTTTAATAGCACTTACATAGTTTATAGAACTTTCACTACCATCTACATAAGTTGTAGGCGATGGAACAAAACGATTCATATTAAACACATCAAAGAATAAATAAACTATCAAAATGATAATTATAATTAATATAAATATCAATACAATGTGATCATACACTAATGAAAAAGCATATAAAACCTTATCAACAAGCTCTTTATCTAAGTTATTCACCAATTTATAAATAGGAATTTCCAGAAAATATACAACTAATGCTAATCCAAAAACCACATAATGAAATGGTATTAACCACCTGTTTTCAATATCTTTTTTCAATTTTTCATAAATTTTTAACAAATCATTCATTATTCACATAACCTCTCTATTATTAATAAGTTTTAATCTTTTCTTAATTGTAAGTTATTATGCCTGTTAAAAATTTACTAATTATTAAATCCACTAAAATATTACACATCTATCAAGAAAGAACGGAATAATACATGGGACTCTAAAACCTTAAATTTTTTCTTCTTATATTTCCTCAATTAGATTATAGGGAGTTCATTTCTCCGATAACTGTATAGTTAAAATTAATTTTATGAAGCAAAGTATCCATATCTAAGTCTATCCATGTTTTATCATCTACTAATGTATCAGAATAATTCTTACGTCGAAGATTAAACTAATAATCAAATCTCGAATTTGAACGTATAAATTCTTCTAAAGTCTTTTTACTTTTCCAAAGTTGTTTAATATTTGAAATTAATTTTTTCTTTTTAGTATAGTAGTAGTACTATTAATGATTATTCCTATGACTAAGCATGCATAGGTTTGATAGATATTCATAATAAGCTTCTAATTTAACTTTTTTATTGAACTAGTTTTCATGTAAGTTAAAAACTAATTTGTATATTAAATGCTAACATATTCTACCATCTGTTTTTTTATTTCTTTAGTGGGATACTTTTGCATATCAGTTAATAATACACTTTTTATTACTCTTTAAATTGTATCCGACTAGTCGTCAGGATTAACCACACTATTCTATAATTACTTTAGTAAAAAGTTAAAGTGTCTTTTAGTAACAATCATAACTATAATAACTGCAATATAACTACATATTGAAAGTAATGATGTATCCATACCATAATCCCCACCTGTAATCAGTACATTTTTTGTTTCTAATATGTACTGATATACTCCCCAATGATCATCTTGAGTTGTGATATTTAATAAACCATTTATATTCCAAAGCATATGTAATATAGCAGAGGCCCATATACTATTAAACGTCCATGCAGTCACTGCATACATTATTCCAGCAATTGAGCCACCTATAAGTAGTAATAATAAATTTTCTCCCTTTAACTCTCCATTAAATAGATGAACAAGAGAAAATAAAATCGAGGGTATTATAATTCCAAATAAAATTCCATATTGTTTTTCAAAGTATCTCATTAGTATTCCTCGAAATACCATCTCTTCAAATATAGGCGCAGCAATACCAGTAATTAAAAATGCGCTAAAGAACATCTCCATAAATCCAACGCTTGTTGAATAATGAGGTATTATCAATTTACCAGGAATAAATAATAGATATATTAAATCAATTACTAATATCAAAATTAATCCTATAAGAAAACAAGACTTGAAAAATTTCACCGGTATTATTCTATAATCTTTCATATTGCTTTTAAGAACAATTTCAATGAACCATTTTACTGAAAAGTATGAAAGTACTATATAAGTTAATGCATGTAAAATATATTCAACACTCCAAATGCTCACAATATGCCATAGCATTGAAATATTTTGCACAATAACAGACAATACAAAACATAATAAAATAATTAATAATGTCTTTAATAATTTTTTGATTTTCATAATAAAACCTCCCAAAATATTTGAGAGATACTTACATTAGTTTGAAAAAATTTGTCCTATTGTTCCACAAATTATGATTACTATAATAATAATTACCCACCATTTTTCAGACATAAATGCCCAAAAATTCATTTCATAATAGCTTTTATTATCTTTTTTAATAATATTGTCACTTCCTGTAATGAGATAGTCTGTACTAACAGAAAATAATTGTGACAATTGCATAAGCATAATTAAGTCTGGTTCTGAAATACCTTGTTCCCATTTAGAAATTGTTTGTCTTGAAGTATTTAATTTTTCAGCTAGCTCTTCTTGAGTATAATTATGTTGCTTTCGTAAATCCTTTATTTGTTTACTAATCATAATGTAAGTCATCTCCTAGCTTCATTTTAAAGGGATTAATGCTATCAATCTGTCCTCAAATTGTAGCATTCTTGAACTATATTGTTGCAATTTGATTGTAATTATTTACATTTTAGTTTACAAAGCTATAGTTCAGCATTATCGTAAGTTAACTACATTTTATTGGAGATACTATATACTTAACCAATTTCAAAATAAGTTATATACAACTTATTTTTAGTTTTATTTGTGATACGCTTCAGCGTATCGATTAAGAGTGAGGTACAAAATATAACAACCCTGATCATTAGTTCTAAAGATCAGGGCTGTTTGGATCTATTTTATTTTAACAATAAATTCGTAAAGATTATTTATATCATCTAGGTTCTGATTACATTTAAAACTGTCATAACAAATGTAATCTCCTTTTTTAGTATATGTTCCACTACTCTTATTATGTTTAGTTTTATTGAGAAAGAGTGATGTATCAGATTCCTGATTACAAATTTTACAGAATCCTTTTACTTTATTTGGTGAAATTTCGCCATATATACCTTCGAATTTATCATCTAAATTTTTATAAACGATATATTTTCGGTTAGAAGAATTATCATTCCATCCTAAATATGAAATTTCTTTTGTATCAATTAAATTTATATCTGGTCTCTTTAATTTTTTTACTTTACGAAAAATTTTCTCCAGTTGACTTGATGAAGGTATTTCAAAATCTTTGATGTACACTTTTAATTCATTTAAAAGATGTTCTGCTTTTTTCTTAGTTAATTTTACATCGTCAATCGATGTAATAAAGTCCGAGATATCAATATCTTTTTCTTTAAAGATATCATTAATTTCATTTAGTAAAAAATCTTTTTGTGTTTTATGGGAATTCATATCGTTTGTACGATATAACTTAATCAATTGATATACTAACTGCTTTACTTTAACAAACTTATACACTTCTATTTTATTCATTTCATATTCCTCCATTTTTGTTGAAGTACTTTGTGAAATGAATGCTATTCATAACTAAGTACTTCTTATCTTTGAGTTAGAGTACTATAGCGTATGATGTATGACATATTTATATGTCGCATTATAATCAGCTCCTATAAAAATCTTCCATACTATCTTAGCAGATGATTTTATAAAAGTGAATAAATACCCCTTAAAATATCTAGTGGCATATTTATACTTATATTATATTCAGTAACTGCTCTTTTACTTATTTCAGCATCCGAATCAAGATTTATCACTTCAAACTCTAGTATCTAACTGGATATAAATGGAATTCAACAGTTACTCCCGCTTCTGTTAATGCTCATTGTCTTATCTCGAAACGGATCAAATGATCCGACTGTCGTATGTGTAGATGGTAAATCACTAAAGTCTGTTTCAAGAATTGGTACTGCATACTTCGGTGTATCTCCTTCAACACCTTTAAGATACATAGACCATGCAAACTAATTCAATTCTTTACTCCATACTCTCTTATCATTAAATTCATTACTTGATTATGTTATACATACATTATTGCATTATAGCTTCATTCACTATTTATCATTCCCAATCTTTATTACATAATTCTTTAGCGATTTGTTCGGTGGTTAAGCAATCCCTATTCAAAATTTCATTCACATTAAAATACTTAACTCCCATCGATCCACCTTTAGATGTTTTCTTGTAGTCTGTCTCTATAAAATCTTCAATTAAGTAATAATAATGGGGTTCGTTCAATAGATTAGTCCACTTTTCTTTCCCAAGCACCATTATTTTATTTTTAACTATTTCATACTCATCAATCGATAACTCAGTACCTACAGGATAAACTGTCTTCAAGGATAATGAGCTCTCATTTATTTCCGTCACTATTACTTTGTCTACTTTTCCGATAGCTTTTATTGCTTTGTCTTTATATAGCCCAATGTATTCTATCGGCTTGAAACTGTAACCTCTTTTTTCAGCAGGATGAAAGTAAATATTATGTTTAAGGTTATCATCAAATGAGCTACCTGAAAGACACATTCTCATCCTTCCCTCAATATCATCTTGAATCGTCTACACTTAATTGGACATATTATAAGAGAATCAACTAGAAAATATTGGATAACTATTACTACTTACTTTAAATGTTATTAAGGAAATCTTTGACTTCATCTTTATGAATCATATTTTTAATTGGTAATGCATCTAATACTGCTTCTTTATGCTTATAAATGGGTTTATTCATTCTTGAATCTAATAACACTAATAAACCTTTATCCTGCTTTGTTCTTACTAATCTTCCTACACCTTGTTTCAGTTTAATTATCATTTCAGGAACTATAACTGCTTCATTACTATCATTTAATTTAGTAATCTTATATTTTGTAATTGGATCAATCGTAGGAAAAGGTAATCTGACAATAACTAATAATGTTAATAATTCATTTTTTAAGTCTATTCCTTCCCAAAATACTCCCGTACCCAATATTACACCTTTAGTTTTTTTAAATGATTCAATAATTTCATTTTGACTTTTACTACCATCATCTACATAGATAGTTTTATTAAATTTCCTTTTTGATAAATCATTATATACACCGTCAATGTCATCTTTAGCAGTAAACAATATCAAAGTGCCTCCCTTATTTTGGCTTGCCAATTCAAAAATATGTTTACCTATTTCTTCATAATATTTAACATCACGTTTATCAAATTTTGGTAAGTTTGGAGGTATGTAGAGCCTGCTTTCCTTGTACGGAAAATCATTATACTTAATATCTTCCTCATAGCCTTTAAAACCAATTATTTCTTTAATGTACTCATAGCTATTTTCATTATTAGTTTTATTAGTAATTGTTGCAGAAAGACATACAACTGGGTAACTTGTACTAAAAACTGTTTTTCTAAGTGTTTCAGCAATATTATTGGGACAAAATGAAATATCAATTTGGTCTTGCTTAGTTATTTCAGTCCAAAATATATATTTGTCGCTGTTATTTTGAAGATTTTTAAATAATGTTAACAGATTATTAGCTATTTCTAATTGTTCATTACTAACTAACGAAGATTGTTTAAATACAACAATATTATTAACATCGAATTCTTCAACTATTTCCTTTGTCATACTAATTAATTTGGCCATTTGATGATGACTAACAGGTTTTATATCAACTCGTCCAGTAGATAAACAATTACCATTTTTGTATATCTCACTTTTGGCACTATCCTTTTGAAGATTAAACCAATCTTCAATCATTTTTATATTTTTTAAATACCGAGATCTACTACCAACTCGGTTTGCGCCTTCTTTTATTTTATTTATCACAGTTTTAGAGTTAATAGTTTTAGTCATGTTAGCACGTTGTTTCTCTTCTAAGTTGTGAACTTCATCTACGATTAGCATACAAGGATCATCATAGATTAAACTCTCTTTTCCAAAGGTTAACTTTTTAAAATTCATCATTAACATATCTTGATTAACGATTATGACTTTCGGCTTATATTCATTGAGTCTAATATATCTATTTCCCTCTTTTAACTTATTTCTCATTTTAAAATAAGCGCATTCATTTTTATAGTGACATTTACTCATAATACAATTATTGGTAGATATTTGATTCCATTTTAAATTAGTCTCACGTACAGTTTGTTTTGTTAAACCATTATTTGCTATATCTAAAGCCTCCATTAAATTTAATTTACTTAAATTTTTACGATGAATTTCTTTAAAACAAGGATAGTTAGTTACACCTTTACCTACTATACAATCAACAGATATATGTAAAATTTCTTCAACTTGCTGTATATCATTGACTAGTTGCTCAGTTAATTGAATTGAGGAAGTCGTTACAATTAAAGGTTTTTTAGTACTTTTTGAAATCAATATACCAGGAATTAAATATCCAAATGATTTTCCTATACCTACTTGCGCTTCTACTATTATATTTTCTCTTGAATCATAAGCATCAAATACATCATACATTAAAGTTTCTTGCCCATACCTTGTTTCCCAGCCTTTATTTTTCATATTTTCAATAGCCTTTGTTATATGATCGAATATAATTTGATTACTCTCATTCATTACATCACCCCATAATCAATTTAAACTAATTATACACTAATTAAGAACACATGTTCTTTTTACAAGTTTTTACTTGTAGATAATGTGTTTAAGTTAGTTATTGTATCCAATAAGATTAAGAGGTTCTGTTGCAAAGTTGAATTTATAGTATAATTTTAACCAAAAGGAGTCTTCTGTATGAACTATTTCAGATATAAACAATTTAACAAGGATGTTATCACTGTAGCCGTTGGCTACTATCTAAGATATGCATTGAGTTATCGTGATATATCTGAAATATTAAGGGAACTTGGTGTAAACGTTCATCATTCAACGGTCTACCGTTGGGTTCAAGAATATGCCCCAATTTTATATCAAATTTGGAAGAAAAAGCATAAAAAAGCTAATTACAAATGGCGTATTGATGAGACGTACATCAAAATAAAAGGAAAATGGAGCTATTTATATCGTGCCATTGATGCAGAGGGACATACATTAGATATTTGGTTGCGTAAGCAACGAGATAATCATTCAGCATATGCGTTTATCAAACGTCTCATTAAACAATTTGGTAAACCTCAAAAGGTAATTACAGATCAGGCACCTTCAACGAAGGTAGCAATGGCTAAAGTAATTAAAGCTTTTAAACTTAAACCTGACTGTCATTGTACATAGAAATATCTGAATAACCTCATTGAGCAAGATCACCGTCATATTAAAGTAAGAAAGACAAGGTATCAAAGTATCAATACAGCAAAGAATACTTTAAAAGGTATTGAATGTATTTACGCTCTATATAAAAAGAACCGCAGATCTCTTCAGATCTACGGATTTTCGCCATGCCACGAAATTAGCATCATGCTAGCAAGTTAAGCGAACACTGACATGATAAATTAGTGGTTAGCTATATTTTTTACTTTGCAACAGAACCTTCTTTTAAATAGTTTATAAGCCTAAAGCTAAAATACAACAACTGTTGAAGATAGTAAGCGTGAGACAAATTTAATATTCTTCATCTATAGGATTGAATATATCCGTATTTCCACCTCGTTCTTGCACAATTTTAGATGCTACTTCGTTTCCCCATATACAAGCTTTTTCAATACTTTGGTTATCTAGCAAACCTGCTATAAAAGCTGCTGTGTGTGAATCACCAGCGCCTATAGTATCAGTTACAGGAACCTTTTCCCCCTCTAAAACCTTAACTTTACACTTATTTGCTATAAGAGTACCTTCGTTGCCTAACGTAACTATCACAGGTTGATTAGTCTGTTTACTTACTTCTAATGCCGCATCTTTCACATGATTCTCACTACTCAATTGTAATATTTCATCTTCGTTGGCATGTACTATTGTGTTTATTTCAAGCAACTTCCTTATACTCTCACAGTTCATTTTATTAATCCTTGGTGAGGGGTCAAAAATAATTGTAGTTTTCTCGTTTAAACGACTAAATTCTTCTAATAAAACTTCGTCTGAAGGAGGTTCAAAAGAATAACCTGACACATAAATATAATCATACTTATTAAGATCAATTTCTTTAAACCAATTCTTTTTCCAAGTCATTTCAACTCCAGGTATCGTTAAAAAAGTGCGTTCCCCATTATTTTCAACGATACATAACGTCCAACCATTATCACCTAATATATTATTTAATAATG
Organism: Staphylococcus sp. CoH_129_LAB_1; assembly: GCF_058191515.1. NCBI lineage: Bacteria > Bacillati > Bacillota > Bacilli > Caryophanales > Staphylococcaceae > Staphylococcus > Staphylococcus sp. CoH_129_LAB_1. The sequence goes on from NZ_JBXWKZ010000025.1 coordinate 12,253, forward strand.
AAGTTTTGCCTTCTTTTTTTAACTTATTTTCAATAATTGTTCCATTAGGACCATCGCCAACGGGCACCATCAAATCATAATTAGCTTTGAACTGACTAAGTATATCGCCTACATTATATGCGCAACCACCTACTATTGTCTTCTCAGAGTAGGCAAATTCGTCCGATCCACTACTTGGTATACTATCAACATTTAAAATCACATCAATAACAGCACTGCCGATCACCAAAACCTTTTTTTGGCTATTAATCTGTTTATATTCTCTTGATGAACTTTTCATTTTTTAGCCTTCTTTCTGTGAGTATTTAAAGAAATATTAAATATATAGTATAAAAATCCGCTAACCATAAATGTTACAATTATATCAAAACTTGAAGAAGTAAAAATGTTTATTAATGCACCTGCTATTACTGCTATACTCCAGACCATTACTGTTTTAATATTCAGACTATTATACTGGGGATCGTAAACTAATTTTTTTTCATAACCTATATTTTTTCTCAATGTTGCATAATCAACAATGAAAATTGCACTCCAAGCAGCTAATCCAATACCCAAAACTCCTAAAAACATTTCAAAAAAAGCGAGAAAATTTCTGGAAACTACTAAGACATAAATAGGAATGGCAATAATAATAATTGAATGAATAATAATAACTGTAGAATTTTTTACTTTCAAATCAAAAGTACTCATAATTAATCTTGAGGACTTTAAACCTAAAAAACACATAGGAGTAAGGCCACCTAAAGCAGATATTAAGTAAATTACTGTCATCCAATTTGGTAGTACTTCGCTAATTAGTAAGATTGGATTTTCTGCATTTGCTAATTGTGGCTCTGAAGTAGCTAATAAAATTCCAGTACTTATAATGATAAATAAAGGGATAAACGCGCCAGCTGTAACACTAGTGATTATTGATAAAGAACTGTTCGATTTTTTTTGAAAACGGCTATAATCTGCAGCTGCGTTAGTCCAAGTCAATCCAGTTCCTACTATTACAAAGGCTAATGCAGGTAGAAAATCTTTAAGCCAAGACCCAGATTTCATAGAAAAAAGGGCGTTCCAATCAGTATTAGTAATTAAAATTGTTATAACTAATAAGGTTAATGCACCAAACACATATGTGAAAAATGTTTGTACTGATACAAGTATTTTTTGTGAAAAAAGAACAGATATAATAACTAGCCCAGCAAAAATCGCTAAACTCATCAAAATTAGAAATGTACTAGTCTTAAAACCAAAAGTACTAAATAAAGCCAGAAGAGTTAAAGTTCCTGTAGAAACATTAACAGATAACCAACCAACTTGACCTACCCAGCCAATTAAAGCAGGTATATGATTGCCTTTAAATCCAAATGGTGCTCTTGAGAGCATAAAAGTTGTAGCTCCACTATCTTTACCAGCTACACTTATATAACCAACTAGAACAAAGGATAACGGACCTATTATAGCAATCAAAATTGATTGTAAAAAGCTCAATCCGTAACTTACTATGACAGCGCCATAAACTATCCCGAGAATACCTAGATTGGCTGCAAACCATATAAAAAATAAGTCGATAGGTTTCCCGTTTTTTTCACTTTCAGGAAGAAAGACTTCTTCTTTTTCCATAACGAACACCTCCATTTTTTATAACATCTTATTTTTTTCGAGCGTAGTTGCATATTGTTCTAAGTTCACACTATTATGTTTGTCGATAGTCTCTATCCAAAGTTTTTTAAAATTACTATATCCGTATTTAGCTCCCGATATAGCAGTTGCCATAGCGCCAATTGTGTCAGTATCCCCACCGATATTCGCACAAAAAATTGCGCATTTATTGGGGTCTTTACAAAAATAAGCAATTGCCAAAGCAGTGGGGACCGATTCAGTTAATGATGTTCCGCATCCTATCACATCATAAAGCCAGAGCGAATATTCCTCCTCACTTTCGAAATGATTGGCAAACTGAACTGCTAATTTTAATCTTTCTGCTATTGATGCAGAAAAAGTTTGTTCTCCTTCTTTAATAGCTATATCGTGAATATCCAAAACGCCTTCTATAATTTCTTTCCAATTCTTATCTTCCGCTGCCAATGTTACTGCATAAGCAATCATACTAGCTCCGGCTATTGCAACATCACTTGTGTGAGTAACTTCACTAATTTCCTTAACATAATTTACAAGCTCTACTTTTTGATCTTTAGAAAATAAAGTACCAATAGGAGCAATTCTCATAGCCGACCCATTAGTTAATGCATTTTTTGTATAGAATTGGGAATCTTCTCCTTGTATTATTGCAGTTAAAGCTGCTTTAGAACTTGGGCCAAGAATATTATTTTTAAATGCGTTTGTAGCATTGGCCCATTCAATCAATTCGTCTGCTATGATTTTTTTTGAAGGTTCAAAATGATTTTTATTTAGTGCATCAATGATTAGTAGTGATTGTGCAGTATCATCTGTAAACTGTCCTTTGGTGAAATTTCTGGCTACCTTATTTTCATAAGGACCATCTAAAAAAGTTGTGATTTTCCCAAAAAAATCTTTAATTTTGTTGCGATTCCATAATTCTGAAGGCATACCTAAAGCGTCTCCAATAGCTTGGCCATATAAAGTTCCTAATATTTTATCTTTCATTATAAAACTCCCTTCTTGTCCACTTATACGTACGAGTTAATTTTTTATTTTAGAGCGCTTACATTTTATTGTCAAAATTTTAATATAAATCCCTTCCTTTTATACTATACACAATCTATTTTTTAGTTTTATTTGTGATATGCTTCGCCTCTCATAATCTTAAATGCTCGATACACTTGTTCGATTAAGACGACGCGCATCATTTGGTGTGGGAAGGTCATTTTGCTAAATGAGAGTGCGTAGTTGCTGCGATTTAAGACGTCTTGATGTAGTCCGTTTGATCCCCCAATGACGAAGACGAAGTCGCTTTGTCCTTGTGTCATCCGTTGTTGGAGTTCTTTAGCTAAACCTTCTGATGACAACATTTTACCTTGTATTTCTAATGTAATAACGGTGGCTTGTGGTTTAATTTTGGCTAATAATCGTTGTCCTTCTTTTTCTTTAACTTGTTCAATCTCTTTATCGCTCATATGTTCAGGTGCTTTTTCATCTGGTACTTCAATCATCTCAATTTTACAATACGCGCCGAGTCTTTTCTCATATTCAGCAATCGCTTGTTTCCAGTATTTTTCTTTTAATTTGCCAACAGCTAAGATGGTAATTTTCATGATTATCCTCCATAATTATGATAGTTATCCTACTTATCCACAAGTTATCAACTTGTTAACAGAATTCCCTCTAATTATAACAGTAATGTATATAAATTCTGGGGAAAATTTGAGATTTATCTACAAAAAATTTTATATATACAGTATTTTTGTGGATAAGTCTGTGTATAATGTGAGTATTTCTGTGTGTATTATTCACAATAGTGGATAACTTTCTTTAAATTTGGGGATAACTTCACGACCGTCTTTTATATTTATTCACATATTCTAAGTAAATCACTCTACTTATCCATTTTTTCATGAATAATCATGTATAGTCCAAATTGTTAGATAATATCTTTAATTTTTCCAAAAAAAAAGCTTAATAAAAATCTCATATTTTCTTAAGATTTTCATTAAGCTTCATACTTCTTTTCAATTTTATAACGTGTAAATCGGTGTCGCTTGAGCTTTATCTGTATCACATAATAATACTTCTTTTTCAGTATCGATATCATGTTCATTTAATACTTGTCCAACACTCATGCGTGCTAAATCTTTCATATTATTATCACGAGATAAATGTGAAAGGTAGATACGTTTCGTATTACCTGTAATCACATCCGCCATAGCATGACCAGCATCTTCGTTTGAGACATGTCCCATATCACTTAAAATACGCTGCTTCGTCTTCCAAGGATAACGACACATGCGCAACATATCCACATCATGGTTACTTTCAAACATAAATGCGTCACTACCTTGAATCATACCTTTCATTCGGTCTGACACATAGCCAGTATCTGTAATCATCGTAAATTTTTTATAGTTATTATGGAAAATATAAAACTGCGGATCAATCGCATCATGAGAGACGTTAAATGATTCTATATCAAAACCTGCAATGGATTTCGTTTCATACGGATTAAAAATAAATTTTTGGTCCATTGGAATTTTATCGTCTTTTTTCTCAATCGCTTTCCAAGTTTTCTCATTCGCATACACGGGTAAACCATATCGACGTGCAATGACACCAAGTCCTTTAATATGGTCGCTATGTTCATGTGTCACTAGGATGCCATTCAGATTCTTTATATCTCTATCAATCTGGCTAAATAAATTTTCCATCTTTTTACCTGTAAGACCGACATCTACTAATAGACTGCCTTTCTCACTTTCTACATAAGTCGCGTTTCCTGTACTACCACTTGCTAATACGCTCATTCGAATCAAGATGGTTCATCCTTTCTCATTATCTTAAATTTTAATTATTTAGAGTGCCTTCAGTCTAATTATTTTATATTTACTTTTTTTCTAAAAAAATATAGTTTCGAACTTGTATCTTTGTTCGAAACTTTCCGCTCTAAAAGTACTTTTATATTATACTATACCAACCTATAACTAGAAATTCCAATTCTCTGTTTATCTTTAAATATTTAAGAGCAAAACAACGGGCAAATTTGACCGTTGTTTTGCTCTATTTGAAATAAATTGCTTTTCTAATTATCAATCACTTTTGGATTGACTGAAGTGGCTTCAATATAATATTTTTTCGTTTCTTCTTTACCTTTATGTTTCACTTTGATTTCCCAGTTTGCTTGTAATAATTGAACATTGGTTTCTCTTACAACTGAATAATATCCTAGTCTTGCATCTAATACTTCATCACCAGCTTTTAAATAACGATTGAAATACAAGCTTTCAATTGCTTTACGTGGTGTAATCACTTGCTTCTTAGGATTATTGTCACCTTTTGCAGGTTCAATTTTACTCATTAATGTTTGTTTATACATTGTCGCTTTACCATCGTCTATATTAAAGCGAAGGCGTGCTTTATTGTTATTAAGCAATGGATAACCATCATACGTTTGTTCATAGATAACTGCATTTGAATTAATATCGCCAAGTTGATAGACCTGACCATTGTAAATATGATGGATAATGTAATCTTTTAAATCGCTAAGATTACGATCACTTACATTTACGGTATTGTCTACTTCACCGGTTAATGTAAATCCAGAATCATTTGTTTCTAATGCAGATTTACTTTCAGCATATGATTTGAAGTTCTTAGATGTAGCAGTAATCATTTGCATTTTCGTACCACTTACATCTTTATTTAATACATCTTTTGATACTTTAATCTCTTCTTGCTGGAAGTTTACTTCATTATCACTTTCAGTTTCGTTAATCTGTGATTTGGTAACTTTATTAATATAAATCAGAACGAGAAAGACATTGACTAGAACAAATACGAAAATAAACAAGGTTTTTGTCAGTTTCCAATTCATTTATTCAAGCCTCCCATCCTGATATACATACCACTCGCCATCATACTGTACATACCATGTTGGAATAAATTCACTATTTCGTTGTACCTCGATATCTTCCTTATCTGGCTTATCATCTTCTTTATAGCCAACGATAATATTCGATACTTTTTCAAAGTCAATATCATGATTATTGGCCAGTGACGCACGTACGGTTTCTAAACTATCTAATGATTTCGTTGCACCGTCTAAAGGTACGCTTGATCGTAGAAGGGCACGTTTATAGTCATATATTCCTTTTTCTCCCCAAGTCACGTTAATTTCGTTTAACTGTTGATCATTAAATGTTGGATGTCCATTTAAGAATAATTGATATGTTAATTCTCCTGAAATATTATCAGTGTTGAACAAACGGAAATCATCGTTAAAGAAACCACCGTGGTTATTAATATATTCAAATGTACTTGGAATGGATGTATCCATATCTTTAGAACCTGATTCATCTTCGGATAAATTTTTATAATGATACTTTTTACTGTCATCATTATAGTTTGCGACACCTGTATTATTATTATATGTTGTTGAACCGCTTTTTCCGCTTCGAATAATAACAGAATCATCAAATAAAATTGAGTTCATCGTTTCGACTGAAATTGTGTCATATACCATACGATATGAGCGTATGTCTTTTGGATGTTTCGGTGAAAAAATATGAGTTGATTTATCAATTGTCGTCTTATTCGTAATCACTTCCGAATAGTTTTCCATATCTTTTTCTAAATGATGAATTGTTTTAGTAAATTGCTTTGCCTTAGCGTCTATCGTCACTTTCATGACTTGTTGATGGTTTTTACTTAACGCATATAATTCTAGGTCACCTTTAGAATTTTTCTCAATTAAAATTCGATTAAAGTTAAAATGTTTAGGAATTTTAGCTGAATTATTAAGTACTTGACCCAAATAAGTTGTTAATGGCATATCATAAGTAAAATCTAATACTACAAAATCATGGTCTAATATCGGTGTTTGCAAGTTATACCCTTTTTGCATCAATTCTACTTTGCTCACTTCATGATTTTTAAGTGGATCAATAACTTGAGCGAGTTGTGATCTTGATGGTGTAAATCCTTTTACTTTATCCCCGTTAACTGAAACGACTTGATAAGGTGAAATAACTGTATCAATCTTTGCGGCTAAAGGTTTACCAATTGCTTTAGTATTATTTTTTTTACTGTCCGCACTGTCTAAATTATTTAAATCTGGAGTGAAATTCCAGATCATATAAGTAAGGACAATACTCATCATGACTAAGAGAAGGAGGATAACTAATTTAATATGTTCCTTACTGTTCATCCCAATCACCGTCGTCTATCACTTCACACGGAAGTGTAATAAATATCGATGTTCCTTGACCTTCTACACTGTTTGCCCAGATACGACCATTATGTGCTTCCACAATTTCTTTTGAGATAGCTAAGCCAAGTCCCGTACCACCCATTTTACGTGTCCGTGCTTTATCTACGCGGTAGAAGCGATCAAAGATTTTATCTACTTTATTAATCGGAATACCGATGCCATTATCTTTGATACGAATCGTCATTCGATTATAAAGTGCATTTTGTTTCACGTGGAACTCGACACGTTTATCTCCACGAGAATATTTCATCGCATTCGTAATAACGTTATCAAATACTTGTGTCATCTTATCTGGATCAATTTCTGTGAAAATCGTTTCATTAGGAATTTCACGCACAAAAGTTGTATCCTTAGCTGCCATTTCATGTCGATTAATAATTTTATTAATAAACATATTGAAGTCGACAATTTCTTTTGTAATTTGTTCTGTCTCGTTATCCATTTTAGATAATTGAAGTAAGTCATTGACCAGTCGAATCATACGTTCTGTTTCTTCACGTGTCACTGAAAGGAACGATGGCGCAAGATTTTCATCCTTCCAAGCGCCTTCTTCAAGAGCTTCAATATAACTATTCATTGAGGTTAATGGCGTACGTAACTCATGTGATACATTAGCAACGAATTCGCGACGCTCACGTTCTACTTGTTGTTGCTCTGTAACATCATGTAACACAGCGATATAACCATTAACAAATCCAGTTTCTTGTACAATCGTGCTAAAGTTGACACGTGCAATAATACCTTCTTCTTCGTTCATATCAATTAAGATACTGTCATTATTCTCTTGAATTTCTTCTAATGAAAAATCGCCTTCTATTTTTAAAACATTCAGCATGTAATAACCAATTAAGTCTTCTTTCGCCATACCTAACATTTTAATTGCCATATCATTAACAATACGAATACGACCACGTCGATCCGTCGCGAGAATACCATCACTCATATGTGTGATAACAGAATCTAGTCGACGTTTTTCACTTTCTGTATTAGCTTGTGCTTCTTGTACACGTTTAGAAAGATTATTAAACGCAAGCGCCAATTCACCAATTTCGTCATTTCCATAAATCTTAACACGTTGTGTATAGTTCCCTTTTGACATTTCAACTGTTTGGTTACGCATGTCTGTAATCGGTCGCGTAATCATTCGTGCAATAAAGAAACCGAGTATGACAGTGATAAATAAGGAAATAGCCGTACCAATAATAAAGATTTGGTTAATATTATTCAGCTGATTATATACATCATTAATGTTTGATTCTATGTAAATATTGCCTATCACGTCATTGCCATTCTTAACTGGTAAGTTGTAAATCCAAATACGCTCTTTACCATTACCATAGTCTTTCAAAACGTTATGACTATTTGCTTCACCGAGAGATAATGCTTTTTGAACAGAATTATCATTCACTTTTTGGTTAATCAAGCTATGTGATGATAACTTAGCTGTAGCCATTATAATTTGGTCTTTATCAATAAAACGGATTTCTTCAATCTCTTGTCGGTTAGCGTATTCATTCAGTAGCGATTGAACTTCCTTTTGTGCATTTGAAGGATTATCTTTATAAATACGCTCAATATTTACTTCGAGTTGTGTCGCATATTGCTTAATGTTCTTCATGAAATTATTTGTTAATTCTTTTTCTAAACTATTAGTGAAATACAAACCAATAATTTGCATTCCAATAATAATAAGTAAGACATAAACAATAACGAGTTTTGTGTGAAGGGATTGGAGTTGTTTCAGCCACTTCATCGCTTACAACTCCTAATCGTGTTGTTGGAGGAAGTATCCAACGCCTCGACGTGTCACAATGTATTCTGGATGAGATGGATCGTCTTCAATTTTTTCTCTTAAACGACGAATCGTTACATCCACTGTACGCACGTCTCCAAAATAATCATAGCCCCAAACCGTTTGTAATAAATGCTCACGTGTCATGACTTGACCCATATGTTTTGAAAGATAATGGAATAATTCAAATTCACGATGTGTGAGTTCAATATCCTCACCACGTTTTTTAATTGAATATGCATCGGGATAAATTACAATATCTTTAATCGCAATTTCATTTGTTGTACCTTCTGGTTCTTGAGCAGGTTGAGAATAATGACGTCTTAAATTTGCTTTTACACGTGCAATTAATTCACGTGTACTAAATGGCTTCGTCACATAATCATCGGCACCTAATTCAAGGCCTAATACTTTATCAATTTCTGAGTCTTTCGCTGTTAACATAATAATTGGCATTTCATATTTTTTACGTACTTCACGACATACTTCCATACCATCACGACCAGGTAACATAATATCTAACAATACGATGTCTGGTTCTTCTTCATAAATTAAATCTACTGCATCATTACCATCATAAGCGCAGTGAACTTCATAGCCTTCTTTTTTTAAATTAAATTCTAAAATATCCGCAATTGGCTTTTCATCATCAACTACAACAACTTTTCTAGCCATATCTATAAACCTCATTTCTCAAATTGTAGTTCAAACCTTAATTTTTATTATATTTTGAGTAAAACATTAAACAGTATTATATAGCGCTATCTTACGTCTTAACGTACATTTATCTACTATATAATTTAACATTAATATTCACTTAATTCTATTTTCATATTTAAAATTATAGAATAATATTAATTTAAAGTTTACCACTCTCGTTTTATATTACAAATAAGTTGAGCCCCTTGAATATTGGACAAAGGTCGTAGGAAGACTGATAACGTACATTGTTACAAAATGATGATAGAAGATAATACTTGAAAATTAAGGATTATATATAAAATATGTATAAAAAAGAGAGAAATATTAAAACTATGTTGCGGTGTCACCTATTTGTAATACACACATCGTTTTAATCACTATACTATTTATATATTTATAAAAATAAGAAAGGCATATTAAAAAAAGCATAAAAAAAATGCCTACCCTTTTGGATAAGCAATACGGTCTCGACGGGAATCGAACCCGCGATCTCCTGCGTGACAGGCAGGCGTGTTAACCGCTACACTACGAGACCTAAAATGGTGACTCCTACGGGACTCGAACCCGTGTTACCGCCGTGAAAGGGCGGTGTCTTAACCGCTTGACCAAGGAGCCATTCTTAAGCACAAGATAGATTATAGCATAGCTTTTATTTTAAAGACAAGAACTTTTTTACATAATTTTAATATTTTTTTATAATTCCTTAATTTTTAAAAAAAAAGAGTTGTATTGAAGGTATATTGTATGACAATACACTTTTTTATTTTTACATTCTTACTTCAACTTTAAATTATATGGTTATCATTTTCGTATTCTATGTATAAAAAACGTTGCCAAAGTGAGTCTCTTTGACAACGTTAAATGGATATATTTAATGGCTTTTCTTAGCACCTTGTTTTACCATAATTTTTCTAATAAATTTGTTTGCTCACGGTCGGGACCTACAGAGAAGATTGAAATATGAACTCCACATAATTCAGAAATACGTTCTAAGTATTTACGTGCATTTTCAGGTAATTCCTCTAGTGTACGACAACCTGTGATATCTTCAGTCCAACCAGGTAATTCTTCGAAGATTGGTTTGCAACGACGTAATTGATCTAAGTTTGCTGGATATTCTGTAATTGTTTCACCGTCTAACTCATATGCTGTACAGATTTTAACTGTATCTAAACCTGTTAAAACGTCAATTGAGTTAATAGATAAGTCTGTAATACCACTTACACGACGAGAGTGACGTAATACAACTGAGTCGAACCAACCTACACGACGAGGACGTCCTGTTGTTGTACCATATTCACGACCTACTTCTCTAATATGATGACCATCTTCATCGAATAATTCAGTAGGGAATGGACCATCACCTACACGAGATGTATATGATTTACATACACCAATCACTTTAGATACGAAGGTTGGACCTACACCAGTTCCAACTGTGACATTACCCGCAACAGGATTACTTGATGTTACGAAAGGATATGTACCATGATCGATATCTAACATAACTCCTTGTGCACCTTCAAATAATACTTTTTCATCAGCCACAAACGCATCATCTAAAATTTTAGATGTGTCTGTAACGAATTCTTTTAAACGTTGACCTGCTGCATAGTATTCATCAAACATTTCATCAAAGTGTGGGCATGTTTCGTTAAACATACCTTTGAAATATGCATTTTTTATCTCAATATTTTCTTTTAAACGTCTTTCAAATGTATCTTTTTCTAATAAATCAGCCATACGAATACCGATACGTTGTGCTTTATCTACGTAAGCTGGGCCAATGCCTTTTTTCGTTGTACCGATTTTATTATCTCCACGACGACGTTCTTCATATTCATCTTGTGCTAAGTGATACGGCAAGATGACTTGCGCACGGTTTGAAATACGTAAGTTATCTGTAGAAATACCACGTTCATTTAAACCATCTAATTCTTTTAGTAATGCAACAGGGTCTACAACGACACCATTACCAATTACTGCTAATTTATCTTTATAAAAAATACCTGATGGTACTAAATGTAATTTGTATGTTTCTCCACCAAATTGAATTGTGTGTCCTGCGTTATTACCACCTGAAAAACGCGCAATTACATCTGCTTGTTCTGCTAAGAAATCTGTAATTTTACCTTTACCTTCGTCTCCCCATTGTGTCCCAACTACTACGATTGATGACATGTGAGCACCTCCAAAGTTTTCTCAATTAACCACTAAGTATTCTATCAATACGTTTCATATAATGCAAATAAAAATCGAACATTAAAAATAGAATGAATACTATTTAAATAAACAAGTATATTTTATTAAAAAAACTTTAAAATTGTTAATTTAACAGTATTTCAAAGTAAATTTCTATAATTTTAATACACATACTTCACTTAGCATTCCTATTTAAAAACAAAATAAAAACCGTACATTTTTAATGATAATAAAAATAATGTACGGTAAAAAATTTTTTAAGACATCTCTGCATGTGCATAATCAATGTCTGTAAATTTATTATATTGTTTCATAAAGTGTAATTTCACTGTCCCTGTAGGGCCGTTACGTTGTTTAGCAATAATAATTTCAATTTCACCATTATCGTCATTTGATTGAGGTTCGAAATTGGTGCTATCGTCATCATCGTCACCATCGCCTCGATTATAGTAATCATCACGATACAAGAAAGCTACAATATCTGCATCTTGTTCAATTGATCCTGATTCACGAATATCACTCATCATTGGTCGTTTATCTTGACGTTGTTCTACACCACGAGATAGCTGACTCAATGCAATAACAGGACATTCTAATTCACGCGCGATTGCTTTTAACGTACGCGAGATTTCAGATACTTCTTGTTGTCTGTTATCTGAAAAACGTGATCCACTACCTTGAATAAGTTGTAAGTAATCAATCACAATCATATCAAGACCATGTTCTTGTTTAAGACGACGACATTTTGATCGTAAATCTGTAATACGAATACCTGGTGTGTCATCAATAAAAATCTTTGTTCTCGATAATTTACCCACTGCAATCGTAAATCGATTCCAGTCTTCTTCTGTCATTGTCCCTGTTCTTAAACGATTAGAATCTACATTTCCTGAACTACAAATCATTCGTGTCGCAAGTTGGTCGGCACCCATTTCAAGTGAGAAAATACCCACTGTATAGTTATCTTCATGAGTTGCTACTTTTTGAGCGATATTAAGTGCGAAGGCAGTCTTACCTACAGAAGGACGAGCTGCTAAAATAATTAAATCATTTCTATTAAAACCCGCTGTCATCTGGTCTAAATCGCGGTATCCAGTAGGAATACCAGGCGTTTGTCCACTATTTTGATCAAGCTCTTCTGCTGTCTCATATACTTGACCTAAGACATCTCTAATATCTTTAAAGCCATCACTTTGACGGTTTGCTGAAAGTTCAAGAATACGTTTTTCAGCATCACTTAAAATAGCATCTAATTCAAGCTCATTATTATACCCATCATTTGCAATACTGTCAGCTGTTTGAATTAATCGACGTTTAAGTGCAAGATTAGCAACTATATTTCTATAATATTCAATATTACGTGTCGTCGGTACATTATTCGACAATTCAGCTAAATATTGAGGGCCACCCGCCTCACTTAACGTACCTTCTTTCGTTAATTGTTCCATTAACGTGACTACATCAATCTCATGAGCATCTTCATTTAAGTTCATCATTGCTCTAAAGATATGTTGGTGTGCGCCTCTATAAAACGACTCAGGAAGTAATACCTCCTGAGTCGAACCTATTAATTCTGGATCTAAAATAATTGCACCTAAGACAGATTGTTCAGCTTCATTGTTATGGGGCATTTGTCTTTGATCATACATATTATCCATCAATCATTACACCCATCCATCTTAAAATTTTCGACATGCTAGTGCAACATTATATATTTTTCTATGAATTACCTTTAAAAAAGTGAAATACCTATTTGCGTTCCAAACTCTTTTATTTTTCTACAGTGTGTACGCGAATTGTACCTTCGACTTCTTTATCTAATTTAACAGGTACATTAGTATAACCTAACGCGTGAATACCGTGTGGTAAATCCATTTTGCGTTTATCAATTTTAATATCATGTTGTTCTTTTAATGCGTCAGCAATTTGTTTTGTACTAATAGAACCAAACAATTTACCGCCTTCACCTGTTTTAGCACTTACTTCAACTTCGATATCTTCTAATTTTGCTTTTAATGCTTTAGCATTATCAATTTCTTGTTGTCTATCCGCTTCAGCACGTTTATTTTGTTGTTCTAATTGTTTTAAATTACCTGGTGTTGCTTCAACAGCATATTTATTTTTTAATAAAAAGTTATTTGCGTAACCCACTGGCACGTCTTTAACTTCACCTTTTTTACCTTTACCTTTAACATCTTGTGTAAATATTACTTTCATGCATCTTCACTCCTACTCATTTGTTCTGTAATTGCTTGTTGTAATTGTTCGATTGCTTCTTCTATAGTAACGCCTTTAATTTGCGTTGCAGCATTTGTTAAGTGACCTCCACCACCTAAGGCTTCCATTGTTAATTGAACATTAATTGCACCTAGTGAACGTGCAGAAATGCCAATAAGGTTATCTTCACGTTTAGCTACAACGTAAGAAGCTTCAATACCTTCTAAACTTAACAATTCATCCGCAGCTTGTGCAACTGTTACAGGATGATATATTTTGTCATTAGAACCGTGAGCAATTGCAACACCGTTTTCTTGAACTTCCACCGTACGTATCAGTTCAGAACGATTAATATACGTATCAACATCATCTTTTAGGAATTGTTGCGTTAAAATCGTATCTGCGCCATGCGCACGTAAATAACTTGCGGCATCAAATGTTCTTGAACCAGTTCGTAATGTGAAATTACGTGTATCGACAATGATACCTGCATACATAATTGTAGATTCTAAACGTGATAATCGTTGTTCTGTTGGCTGATATTCTAATAACTCTGTGACAAGCTCTGCAGTTGAACTTGCATAAGGCTCCATATAAACGAGTAATGGATTTGAAATAAAGCTTTCTCCACGTCTATGATGATCAATGACAACTTTACGATTAGCTTTATTTAGAATATTTTCGTCTAATACCATTTCAGGTTTATGTGTATCTACAACAACAACCGTTGTTTTTGACGTCATCATATCCCAAGCTTCATCAGATGTCACAAATCGTTCTTTCAATTCAGGCTTTTTATCAATTTCTTCCATCACACGACTTAATGTTGGATCGATATCCTCTTCATTAAGTACCACATATGCTTCTAAGTTATTCATTGACGCAAATCGAGATACTCCAATAGCTGCTCCAACCGCATCTAAGTCGGGACGTTTATGTCCCATAATAATTACTTTGTCGCCTTCAGTTAAGATATCTTTCAATGCGTGAGAGATAACACGTGCTCTAACACGTGTACGTTTTTCCATCGGGTCAGTCTTACCTCCGTAGAAACGGACATTACCATTCATGTTTTTAATTGCGACTTGGTCTCCCCCACGACCTAAGGCTAAATCAAGTCCTGATTGAGATAATTCTCCAAGTTCAATTAAATCTTCGGTACCTTCACCAACGCCAATACTTAATGTCAATTGTGCACGGTAGCCTACACTTTTTTCACGTAACTGACTTAGAATTTCAAAATTAGAGTCTTCTATTTCTGCTAAGATTTTTTGATTTAAATAAGCTACGAATTGATCTGAACTATAACGTTTAAAATAAATATTATATTCAGTTGCCCATCGACTAATAATACGCGTCACCATTGAGTTGATTTCAGAACGTTGTGTGTCATTCATATTTTGCGTAATTTCATCGTAGTTATCTAAAAATAACGTTGCAATGATAGGCTTTGATTCTTCATATAATTCATTTGTATGTACTTTTTCTGTAATATCAAAGAAATATAAACAACGCTCTTCTTCAGAATAACGTACATTATAATGATACTGACCATGTTCAATTTCTATCTCTTGCACTCTTTCAAGTTGCTTAAGAATATTTGGAAAAACTTCATTGACTGATTCTGAGATGACATTGGTTTCTAGATGTTCAGACATATATTGGTTGATCCATTCGATGTGGTCTTCAGCATCAATTACGACTAAGCCAATTGGCAGACGTTTAATTGCTTTATTATTTCCTGCTGAAATATAACCACTCAGATTATCCACATAATTATCCATTTTTAATAATGCTTGTCTAATCAATACCGCACTAATCACAATCATAATGATTAAAGCAATGGCTGCAAATATTGAAATTAAGGGTTTAAATATAAAACCTAAAATAACAAGTGCAATCGCCGTAAGCACCATCAAAAAATAAGGAATAAGTAAGGCCTTTTTAGTGGATTGACGGTTCATTCTTCCACCTCTATTCACTTTTTAAAGTCATTTTTTAATCATTCGTTTTAAGTTAATTCCTAAATCAAGCACGCCAAGTAATGATACGATATGCGTAAATGGTGAAATAATTGTCCCCACGACCATTAATAATATAGATACCGCATCAGGTAATCGCTTAGCTTTTCCAAAGAAATGAATCAAACTCAATCCTTGGATATACATCAATAATGATAACACAACTTCGAAATTTAATACGATACTTTGGAATATACTTGGTTCTGTCGCAAACATCACACATACTAGCACAATCATGTAAATCCATAATAATGTACGACTCATTTGCCAAGCAAATAAAGGTTTAAAAATAGGTGTTGCTACTTTGAATTTACGTAAAATTGGAAATGTGATAATTACATTAATTAAAACTAAGAAAAAGACAATAATAATGATGTAACTTGGAAGTTGAACAGCCATTTGACGAAATCCTTCTTCTAGGATGGTCTTGTAGTCTGATTCAACGCCTGAACTTACAATCGCATTGTGCATTGCATCTTTTATTGGTTTAATCAATACTTCGGTATTTGGAATCTTTTTGAACGCTTGTAATAACATAAATGCAATTAACGTAAACATGCTTAAATACGTCGTTGCGATATATAAGATGCGCTCTTTAGATGTACGTTCTTTTAATAATTGGCCAATTATAAAACTTAGTAATAAAACTAAAATCATGGCACTTAATACAAAGGTATTCCCTAATAAGGTCGTGATGACTACAGTGAGTAAAGCCCCAATTCCAAATGTAGCTATTGATTTATGCCACATGATAATACCTGGAATGGTAGCGAATAAACATAGAATCAGACCAATCATCGGCAATACATACGTAACTAAAGCAACTGCTACAAGCACGATGGTTCCTATAATCATTGCTTTAGGATGTACTTTTGAAAACACATTCGCCACTCCTATACTTTTTTTGACTATAAGCTCTATTTTAACCTCTATATTCAATTAAAACAAATGTGTTATCTATTCTCTCACCTATTATTTTCGTTTGAATTTCGAAACTTTTAAAAAGTGATACAAGTTAGGCGCCCAGTCATTAAAATTAAGTAAAAAACCATCATGGCCTACATTGTCCGGAACAAAAAAGTGACGATTATATTTAAAACGTTCTCCTACTGCTCTTACTTGATCATCTGGATATAACAAATCATCTGTAAAGCCCATGGTTAATACTTTTGTATTTAAAGATTGAAACACCTCATCAACATCATCACGCTGACGATCAAGATTATGACTATCTAAGACATTCAACATTGTTAAATAACACGATAAATTATAGGATTCTTTAAACTTATTACCTTGATAACGTTGATAATTAATTACTTCATCTGGCGTAAAGCGCGCGTCATAACTTTTTGAAGAACGATATGTTAAAAATCCAAGTTGTCTTGCAATACTAAGTCCCTCTTTGCCTCCAATATGAATCGCTTCACGTGCAATTTCATTGAAAGCACGACTGTATGAAGAAGTTTTATCTGTAGCTGCTAAGATGACTGCCTTATCTACTTCAAATTGATGATTATATAATAATTCCATCACTTGCATGCCACCTAAACTGCCAC
The DNA here is from genome assembly GCF_058191515.1 of Staphylococcus sp. CoH_129_LAB_1. Taxonomy (NCBI): domain Bacteria; kingdom Bacillati; phylum Bacillota; class Bacilli; order Caryophanales; family Staphylococcaceae; genus Staphylococcus; species Staphylococcus sp. CoH_129_LAB_1. Next base: position 29,632 of record NZ_JBXWKZ010000025.1, read on the forward strand.
CAATTAAAATATCGATTTTAGTAAATCCAAGTGCTTTTATTCCCAATTCAATTGCTTTAACAATATCTCTTAATGTTATTTTTTTAGGAAAATGAGAATCATTTAATGGTGAGCTTGAACCAAAAGGACTTCCAATAACATTAAAAGTAAGAAACTGGTAATCATATATTGGCATATAACCACCATCAATAATCTCACGCCACCATCCAGGATGTTCGTCTGTACCGTAAGTTAAATGATTACCTGTCAGAGCATGACAAACCACAACAAGCGGTTGTCCCGAATAACCTACATGCTCATAACGTAATTTCAGATTCTCAATCGTTTCACCTGATTCTGTTTTAAAAGCACCTAAATTTAATGTATCTACTGTATAATTTGTCATGCTATACCTCCTTAGAATAAAAAAAATCGCTTCCACTCTTAATTTTAAAAGTATGAAGCGACAATGCTTTAGTACTTATCATTCGAGTAACTCGTTGGTTGTAGCACCGTACAAATTATTTGCCGGTTGCTGAAGCTTCACAGGGCCAATTCCCTCTACTTCTCAAAATAAGAGTATCTATGTATGTATTTGAAATGTTTAATTTAAATATATTTTATCCAATTCTATAGATAACTTCAATGTGTACCCTATAAACGTTTTAAAAGAACCATCGTATACCTGCAATTAATACAACACCTACGATAATAGTAATGGTTAAACTACGTGTCACAAGTGCAATAATGACGGTAGGAATTGTTGCTACAATAAACGGAATATTCAATTCAAAGCCTTGTACACCTTCATGTTGAACAATAAAACTATCAATGACTAGTGCAGTAAATAATGAAATTGGAATAAACGACAGCCATTTAATGACTGCTTCCGAAAGCTGAATATGTGAAATCATTAAAAATGGTACGACACGTACAATCAATGTCACTAGTCCACATAAAACAATGAGTAAAAACATATGTCCAGTTATCGTCATCGATCCATCACCACCCCGAGTGTGGCAGCACTAATTGACGTGACAAGAATAGCCACATAAGATGGCATCCAACAACTTAAAATAAACATCATTATAATAACAAAAGCGATTAATGTAAGGTAAATTTTAATTTTAGAACGTGTAATAGTTTCAAATTGAGCCATAGCCAGGAAAATAAACATGGCTGTAATCGCAAAGTCTAATCCTAGCATGTCTGGATGAGAAATATATTTACCGAAAACAGCTCCCGCCACACAAGATATTGTCCAAAATAAATATGCAGTAATATTTAAGCCATGTAGCCAACGGTCATTAATAGTTTCACCTTTTAAATGTGGTGTGATTGCTACGCCAAATGTTTCGTCAGTAAGAATAGAAGATAATCCCAAGCGATTCCATATTCCATATTCTTTATAATTAGGGGCAAGCGTCATAGATAATAAAAAGAAGCGGGAATTCACAATTAATGTTGTTAACACAATTGCTGATATAGGTGTGCCAGCAATGACTAAAGCACAAATAATAAATTGTGCTGCACCTGCATAAACGAGTAAACATAACAGAAGGATTTCTAGAACACTAAAATGTTGAGAAGCTGCCACAATGCCAAATGATAATCCTATCCCAATGTATCCTAATAATGTTGGAATACATTCTTTGACCCCTTGTTGAAATGTCACATGTGACGTCATTTTAGCTCCCCCCTATATATATGTGTGTTTAAATTGAATATACATTTTAATTAAACTCAGTCTAAGATAATCTAAGATAACCTTCAATATTTTTAGACAACCGTTTGAGTGAGGTAAGAGAGAAGGTAGTTTTAAAACCTTGATATAAAAAGCATTTTAAAGATATCAGAAATTTTAGAAATTTTTAAAGTTACCTCTCTCAGAGTAGTCTTATTTTAGTAGGAAAATTAAATAAAAAGTAGGATAACACATAAAAAACACCTGAGACAATTTATTATGTCTCAGGTTCTTATTAGTTAAATTATATCTAATTATTAATTGACTGGGCGAATTTCTGTTTTACCACCCATAAATGGTACAAGTGCTTCTGGAATTGTGATTGAACCATCTTCGTTTTGATAGTTTTCTACGATAGCTGCAAATGTACGACCTACTGCAAGTCCACTACCATTTAATGTGTGTACTAACTCTGGTTTAGAAGAAGCATCACGTTTGAAACGAATATTAGCGCGACGTGCTTGGAAATCAGTACAGTTTGAGCAAGAACTAATCTCTTTATAGTCATTATAACTTGGTAACCATACTTCTAAGTCATATGTTTTACTTGCACTGAAACCAATATCTCCAGTACATAAAATGACACGACGATATGGTAATTTTAATTCTTCTAAAATTGCTTCAGCATTTTGAGTCATATCTTCTAATGCATCCCAAGAATCTTCAGGTTTTTCAAAACGTACCATTTCAACTTTATCAAATTGGTGTAAACGAATTAAACCTCTTGTATCTCTACCAGCTGATCCCGCTTCACTACGGAAACATGCAGTTTGACCAGTGAATTTTTCTGGTAATACACCTGGTTGGATAATTTCATTTCTGTAGAAGTTTGTTAATGGAACTTCTGCAGTTGGAATTGTATATAAGCCTTCTTTTTCAACTTTGAATAAATCTTCTTCAAATTTAGGTAATTGACCTGTACCAAACATTGTGTCTGCATTTACCAATTGAGGCGTCATCATTTCTGTATAACCATGTTGTGTTGTGTGTTTTGTTAACATATAGTTCATTAGTGCACGTTCTAATAATGCACCATCTTTTGTTAAATAAACGAATCGCGCACCTGATACTTTTGCAGCACGTTCGAAATCAGCCATTTTTAATTCTTCTACTAAATCCCAATGAGCTTTTGGTTCAAAATCAAATTCACGAGGTGTACCCCATTTTTTTAATTCAATATTTTCAGTATCGTCGGCACCTTGTGGTACGTCTTCGGCGATTAAGTTTGGAATACGAATTAAGATATCACGAATTTTGTTATCTACTTCATTTAATTTTGCATCATTTTCTTTAATTTCATCGCCTAATTCACGCATTTCTTTGATTACGTCATCAGCATTTTCTTTATTACGTTTTTTTTCAGCAATTTGATCGCTTACTTTGTTACGACGTGCTTTCATTTCTTCTGTTTTACCAATTAAGTCACGACGTTGATTATCTAATTCTAATACTTCATCAACAACCTTTGAATCATCTCCACGTAATTCAATTTTGCTCTTAACTTTGTCCGTTTCGTCTCTAAATTGCTTGATGTCTAACATATAATATTCATCCTTCCAAAAATTTATATTGAGTGAACATAGCGATTTAAAATAAAAAAAGACCACGTCCCCTTACAAGGGACGTGGTCTACGCGTTGCCACCCTATTTAACAATCTAATTAAATAAATTAAATTGCACTCCACTATCGATAACGGTTAAAACCGATTGTTCAATATAAGTAGGTAGATTCGCATAATAATTAATTGCTTGTTTTCACTAACCACAAGCTCTCTGAAATTAATAACATTATGTTACTTAGCCTACGAACAATACCTTATTAACTTAATTTTAATATAGCAAAGTCATATATATTTTTCAAGCAGTTATCCCACTCAAATTTAACAAACCACATATGTTAATATTCTGTCAATTTTAGCATTTATAAATTTGTTTAAAATAGTGTTGACGAAACGCTTAAGCAGGTATAATATTTTCTATTGTATTTAAAATGCACATGATATTTTCGCTTGTCTTAATAACTCATCATTTCATTGATTTAATATATAGAAGTTATGACTTTCGAATCTAAATAGGGAGGATTCAGCATATGGAAACATTAACTAATGTGACAATTCCTAAACGTAATGACGAAACACATAAAGGTGATTATGGAAAAATTCTTTTAATTGGTGGTAGTGCAAATTTAGGCGGAGCAATCATGTTAGCTGCACGCGCTTGTCTTTTTAGTGGAAGTGGTTTAATTACTGTAGCCACACATCCTACTAATCATGCAGCCATTCATTCACGTTGTCCTGAAGCAATGGTAATAGATATTAATGATACTAAAATGTTAACAAAAATGATTGAGAATACAGATAGTATTTTAATTGGACCAGGTCTTGGCGTTGATTTCAAAGGAAATAATGCGATTACTTTCTTACTACAAAATATTCAGCCTCACCAAAATTTAATTGTAGATGGTGATGCAATTACAATATTTTGTAAACTTAAACCTGATATTCCTAAATGTCGTGTTATCTTTACACCACATCAAAAAGAATGGGAACGTCTAAGTGGTATTCCTATTGAAGAACAAACGTATGAAAGAAATAGAGAAGTTGTGGATAAATTAGGTGCCACTGTAGTACTAAAAAAACACGGTACAGAAATCTTCTTTAAAGATAAAGAATACAAATTACCAATTGGCACACCTGCAATGGCTACAGGTGGTATGGGTGATACATTAGCTGGTATGATTACAAGTTTTGTAGGTCAATTTGATAGCTTACAAGATGCCGTTACAAGCGCAACTTATATCCATAGCTATATTGGTGAAAAACTTTCTGAAAAAATGTATGTCGTACCCCCTTCAAACTTAATTAGTCAAATTCCTTATGTAATGAAAGAATTAGAAAGATAAATAATAAAAATAAGACTTCCCTATATGTGGGAAGTCTTATTTTTACATTTAATTCTGATCTGAATCATTCTCGATATCTTCATTTACACGATCCATGAAATCTTGTCTTACTTCGATGCGTTCATCATCCTCATCAGATTCAGTATGCAATGCGTTACCAGGTGTTGTATCATCTACTACTTGTTCATTTGCACTTTCTGTAGTTTGAGCACTCGCATTTTCAGTTTGCTGTGCCGATTCAGTTGCAGCTTCATCATCAGTTTTATCAATGACTTTTGCAACTGTTGATACTGCTTGATTATCACCTAGTTTCATTAATCGCACACCTTGTGTGGCACGACCATTTTGAGAAATATCTTCAACTTGTAGACGGATAATAATGCCACCATCTGTTACAATCATTAAGTCTTCTTGACCATTTACTGTTGTAATACATACCACATTACCATTACGTTCTGTAATTTTAGCTGTTTTAATACCTTTACCACCACGATTAGATAAACGATATTCACTTACTGGTGTACGTTTACCGTAACCATTTTCAGTAACAACTAGAACTTCATCTTCACTTTCAGCGTATGCTACGTCTAAACCTACTACCACGTCATTTTCTCTTAAAGAAATACCTCTCACACCTGAAGCTGTACGACCTAATGGACGCAAACTATTTTCAGGGAATCGAATTAATGATGCATGTGCTGTACCAAGTAAAATGTCTTGTTTACCATCAGTATGACGAACTGCGATTAATTCATCATCTTCTTTAAAGCCAATCGCGATTTTACCATTTTTATTAATATGAGAGAAATTACTTAATGCAGAACGTTTAACAATACCTTTTTTAGTAGCAAAGACTAAGAAACTGTTCTCATCTTCTAAATCTCT
>NZ_JBXWKZ010000026.1:0-34524 GCF_058191515.1 Staphylococcus sp. CoH_129_LAB_1
TAGTTTTTAATACGGATTTAAAATCCAAAGGAGCGTACAGTCTACTTCTCTCTACAACTATAAAAAATAGCTGTGAATAAATCTATCGTCATAGATTTCTTCACAGCTAATCTTAGTATGTTTTTTATATTAAAACTATCTATTATTTTTATCATCTTTATATTGAGTATAAATTACTTTTGAATCTTTATTTGGAATGTACGTTGGCGCGTTGAGTACAACAAAGATAAAGAATACCATTAAGAAAAACAGTACCCAATGCGTAAACATACCAATAATAGGTAGAAAAGCAACAAATGAACCAATTAATCCAATAAATGGGATGATTACCATTGGCTTAATTGTATTTTGAGAATCTACTAATAGAATGATTCCTAAAATAAGATAAAGTAAAGCATTTAATAGTAAAGGTTGCCAACCAAAGCTAAGAATAACAGTACCGCCTAAAAAAGGTATCCCATAGAAAAATTCGCTAGCTATTAGGAAAATGCTGATAATTGATAAAGTAAGTTTCACATTTCTTTTCATTTATATTCACCTCCGATGAAGTTCATGAATTCAAAATATATAAGTAATTAAAATGTGTTTTGATAATTTTAAAATTCATTACTATATATCTATTATAAAGGAATATAGAAAAAAGGGAAAAAATTTACCCAAAATGGTTGAACTACATAAAATTTTCCAGTACAATACTTAAGTATGTGTTAGACGTAAATATAAAAAGTTAAAGAAAAACCTTGATTTATCAATGTTTTTCGTGTAACATATTTAATGTTGGACTTGAAGAAAGCGATGAAGCGAAAGGTTACTGACACACCCGGCCACTTTGCCATGGCGTTGTGTGAGATAGTTTTCGTGGAGAAGTCTATCACTTCAATGTAGACGAACAAGGAGGGAAAATTATGGCAAAACAAAAAATCAGAATCAGATTAAAAGCTTATGATCACCGTGTAATTGATCAATCAGCAGAGAAAATTGTTGAAACTGCTAAACGTTCTGGTGCAGATGTATCTGGACCAATTCCGTTACCAACAGAAAAATCAGTTTATACAATTATTCGTGCGGTGCACAAGTATAAAGATTCTCGTGAACAATTCGAACAACGTACACATAAACGTTTAATCGACATTGTTAATCCAACACCAAAAACAGTTGATGCTTTAATGGGCTTAAACTTACCATCTGGTGTAGACATCGAAATTAAATTATAATAGATCAATTTAGGAGGTGGACTTTCGATGACCAAAGGAATCTTAGGAAGAAAAATTGGGATGACACAAGTATTCGGAGAAAACGGTGAATTAATCCCTGTTACAGTAGTAGAAGCAAATCAAAACGTAGTATTACAAAAGAAAACTGAAGAAGTTGATGGTTACAATGCTATCCAAGTAGGTTTTGCAGACAAACAAGCATATAAAAAAGATGCTAAATCAAATAAATATGCAAATAAACCAGCTGAAGGTCACGCTAAAAAAGCTGGCGCAGCACCTAAGCGCTTCATTCGTGAATTCAGAAACGTTAACGTTGATGAATACGAAGTAGGTCAAGAAGTCACAGTAGATACTTTTGAAGCTGGAGATATCATTGATGTTACAGGAACTTCAAAAGGTAAAGGTTTCCAAGGTGCAATTAAACGTCATGGCCAAGGTCGTGGACCAATGGCTCACGGTTCTCATTTCCATAGAGCTCCAGGTTCAGTAGGTATGGCTTCAGATGCTTCAAGAGTATTTAAAGGCCAAAAAATGCCAGGACGTATGGGTGGTAACACAGTTACAGTGCAAAACTTAGAAGTTGTTCAAGTTGATACTGATAACAATGTTATTTTAGTAAAAGGTAATGTGCCTGGACCTAAAAAAGGTTTCGTAGAAATCAAATCTTCAATTAAAAAAGGTAATAAATAATAAGTAGCGAAAGGAGGAAAAAGCATAATGGCTAATTATGATGTATTAAAAGTAGACGGATCAAAAACTGGTTCAGTTGAATTAAGCGATTCAGTTTTCGCAATCGAACCAAACAATAGTGTTCTTTTCGAAGCAATCAATTTACAACGCGCTTCTTTACGCCAAGGTACACACGCAGTGAAAAATCGTTCAGCTGTTCGTGGTGGTGGACGTAAACCATGGAGACAAAAAGGTACAGGACGTGCACGTCAAGGTACAATCCGTGCTCCACAATGGCGTGGTGGTGGTATCGTTTTCGGACCAACTCCAAGAAGCTATTCATACAAAATGCCTAAGAAAATGCGTCGTTTAGCATTACGTTCTGCATTATCTTTCAAAGTTCAAGAAAACAACTTTACAATCGTTGATACTTTTGGTTTTGATGCTCCAAAAACAAAAGAATTCAAAAATGTTTTAACTACACTTGAACAACCTAAAAAAGTGTTAGTAGTAACAGAAAACGAAGATGTAAATGTTGAATTATCTGCACGTAACATCCCTGGTGTACAAGTGAGTACAGCTCAAGGATTAAACGTATTAGATATCACTAGCGCTGACAGTGTAATCATTACTGAATCAGCTGCGAAAAAAGTTGAGGAGGTGCTCGGATAATGGAAGCTAGAGATGTTCTTAAGCGCCCCGTAATCACTGAAAAATCTTCAGAAGCGATGGCTGAAGATAAATATACTTTTGACGTAGATACTCGTGCTAATAAAACTCAAGTTAAAATTGCAGTTGAAGAAATCTTCGACGTTAAAGTTGAAAGTGTAAATATCATCAACTACAAACCAAAGAAAAAACGTATGGGCCGTTATCAAGGCTATACAAATAAAAGAAGAAAAGCGATTGTAAAACTTAAAGAAGGTTCAATCGACTTATTCAACTAAAACAAAATAAAATTACCATTAAGGAGGTAAGCGACAATGGCTCTTAAAAAATATAAGCCAATTACAAATGGTCGTCGTAATATGACTACACTAGACTTCGCTGAAATCACGAAGACTACACCTGAAAAGTCATTATTACAACCGCTACCGAAAAAAGCGGGTCGTAACAATCAAGGTAAATTAACAGTTCGTCACCATGGTGGAGGACATAAACGTCAATATCGTGTGATTGACTTCAAACGTAACAAAGATGGTATCATTGCTAAAGTTGATTCAATCCAATATGATCCAAACCGTTCAGCTAATATTGCTTTATTAGTATATGCTGATGGTGAAAAACGTTACATTATCGCACCAAAAGGATTACAAGTAGGCCAAACAGTTGAAAGTGGTGCTGAAGCAGATATCAAAGTTGGTAATGCTTTACCATTACAAAATATTCCAGTTGGTACTGTAATTCACAATATCGAATTAAAACCTGGTAAAGGTGGACAACTTGCTCGTTCGGCAGGTGCAAGTTCACAAGTACTTGGTAAAGAAGGTAAATATGTATTAATCAGATTACGTTCTGGTGAAGTACGTATGATTTTATCTACTTGCCGTGCTACAATTGGTCAAGTTGGTAACTTACAACATGAACTTGTTAATGCTGGTAAAGCGGGTCGTTCAAGATGGAAAGGTATCCGTCCAACAGTTCGTGGTTCTGTAATGAACCCTAACGATCACCCACACGGTGGTGGTGAAGGTCGTGCTCCTATCGGTAGACCATCTCCAATGTCACCATGGGGTAAACCAACGCTTGGTAAGAAAACACGTCGCGGTAAAAAATCATCTGATAAACTTATCGTTCGTGGACGTAAGAGAAAATAATAACAACTTATTTGAGTGTGCGGCTTAACAGCTGCACGCACACAATAAGAAGGGAGGCGCCCAAATGGCTCGTAGTATTAAAAAAGGACCTTTCGTTGATGATCATTTAATGAAAAAAGTAGAAGCTCAAGACGGAAGTGAAAAGAAACAAGTAATCAAAACATGGTCACGTCGTTCTACAATTTTCCCAAATTTCATCGGTCATACTTTTGCAGTATATGATGGTCGTAAACATGTACCTGTTTATGTAACTGAAGATATGGTAGGTCACAAATTAGGTGAATTTGCTCCAACTCGTACATTTAAAGGACATGCAGCTGACGATAAAAAAACTAGTAGATAATATAATAATTAAAAGTAGAGGAGGACATCCTAATGGAAGCAAAAGCGGTTGCTAGAACAATCAGAATCGCACCTCGTAAAGTAAGATTAGTTCTTGACTTAATTAGAGGTAAAAATGCTGGGGAAGCTATTGCTATTTTAAAATTAACAAATAAAGCTTCATCACCAGTAATTGAGAAAGTATTAATGTCCGCTTTAGCAAATGCTGAACATAACTATGACATGAACACAGATGAATTAGTAGTTAAAGAAGCATATGCAAATGAAGGACCAACTTTAAAACGTTTCCGTCCACGTGCACAAGGTCGTGCAAGTGCAATTAACAAACGTACAAGCCACATTACAATCGTCGTAAGTGACGGTAAAGAAGAAGCTAAAGAAGCTTAATAACTATTTAAGGAGGGAATACTGTGGGTCAAAAAATTAATCCTATCGGACTTCGTGTTGGAGTTATCCGTGATTGGGAAGCTAAATGGTACGCTGAAAAAGATTTCGCTTCTTTATTACACGAAGATTTAAAAATCCGTAAATTCATTGATAACGAATTAAAAGAAGCGTCAGTTTCTCACGTTGACATTGAACGTGCTGCTAACCGTATTAACATCGCAATCCACACTGGTAAACCTGGTATGGTAATTGGTAAAGGCGGTTCAGAAATTGAAAAACTTCGTAACAAATTAAATAACTTAACTGATAAAAAAATACACATCAACGTTGTGGAAATTAAAAAAGTTGATATAGATGCTCGTTTAGTGGCAGAAAATATCGCACGTCAATTAGAAAATCGTGCTTCATTCCGTCGTGTACAAAAACAAGCTATTTCAAGAGCTATGAAACTTGGTGCTAAAGGTATTAAAACTCAAGTATCAGGTCGTTTAGGCGGAGCTGACATTGCTCGTGCTGAACAATATTCAGAAGGAACTGTTCCACTTCATACTTTACGTGCTGACATTGATTATGCACATGCTGAAGCAGACACTACTTATGGTAAATTAGGTGTTAAAGTATGGATTTATCGTGGTGAAGTTCTTCCTACTAAGAATACTAGTGAAGGAGGAAAATAATAATGTTACTACCAAAACGTGTTAAATATCGTCGTCAACATCGTCCTAAAACAACTGGTCGTTCTAAAGGCGGTAACTTTGTAACATTTGGTGAGTATGGTTTACAAGCTACAACAACTTCTTGGATCACATCTCGTCAAATCGAATCTGCTCGTATCGCTATGACACGTTACATGAAACGTGGCGGGAAAGTTTGGATTAAAATCTTCCCACATACACCTTATACTAAAAAACCTTTAGAAGTACGTATGGGTGCCGGTAAAGGTGCTGTTGAAGGCTGGATCGCAGTTGTAAAACCAGGTCGTATCTTATTTGAAATCGCTGGTGTATCTGAAGATGTAGCGCGTGAAGCATTACGTTTAGCAAGTCACAAACTTCCAGTAAAAACTAAGTTTGTAAAACGTGAAGAATTGGGTGGTGAAACAAATGAAAGCTAAGGAAATTAGAGACTTAACCACTTCAGAAATCGAAGAACAAATCAAATCTTCAAAAGAAGAGCTTTTTAACCTACGCTTTCAGTTAGCTACAGGTCAATTAGAAGAAACTGCACGTATTCGTACAGTTAGAAAAACAATTGCACGTCTAAAAACTGTTGCTCGTGAAAGAGAAATTGAACAAAGTAAAGCTAATCAATAAAATAAATGAAAGAGGAGGTTACAAAAGTGAGTGAAAGAAACGATCGTAAAGTTTATGTAGGTAAAGTTGTTTCTGATAAAATGGACAAAACAATTACTGTACTTGTTGAAACTTACAAAACACACAAATTATACGGTAAACGAGTAAAATACTCTAAAAAATATAAAACTCATGATGAAAACAATTCAGCTAAATTAGGAGATATTGTTAAAATTCAAGAAACTCGTCCTTTATCAGCATCAAAACGTTTCCGTTTAGTAGAAATTGTTGAAGAATCAGTAATTATTTAATACAAGATTAGAGATAAGGGAGGTTTAACTAATGATCCAACAAGAAACGCGTTTAAAAGTAGCAGATAACTCTGGTGCTCGTGAAGTACTTACAATTAAAGTATTAGGTGGATCTGGTCGCAAAACAGCGAACATTGGCGATATCATCGTATGTACTGTCAAAAATGCAACACCAGGTGGCGTTGTTAAAAAAGGCGACGTTGTGAAAGCTGTTGTTGTTAGAACTAAATCAGGCGTACGTCGTAACGATGGTTCTTATATCAAATTTGATGAAAATGCATGTGTCATTATACGTGATGACAAAGGCCCACGTGGTACTCGTATCTTTGGTCCTGTTGCTCGTGAATTACGTGAAGGTAACTTCATGAAAATCGTATCATTAGCACCAGAAGTACTATAATTTATTTAAACCATAATATTTAAGGAGGTGCCCATATGCATATCAAAAAAGGTGACAACGTTAAAGTTATCGCAGGTAAAGATAAAGGTAAAGAAGGTAAAGTAATCGCTACTGAACCTAAAAAAGACCGCGTCGTTGTGGAAGGTGTTAACGTTATTAAAAAACACCAAAAACCAACTCAATTAAATCCTGAAGGTGGAATCTTAGAAACAGAGGCAGCAATCCATGTTTCTAACGTGCAATTATTAGACCCTAAAACAAATGAACCTACTCGTGTTGGTTACAAGTTTGTAGATGGTAAAAAAGTTCGTATCGCTAAAAAATCAGGCGAAGAAATCAAATCTAATAATTAATAACTAGTTGAAAGGAGGATCCACTTTGAACCGTTTAAAAGAAAGATACAATACTGAAGTTACTCAAAACTTAGTTAAAAAATTCAACTATAGTTCAGTAATGGAAGTACCAAAAATCGAAAAAATCGTTGTAAATATGGGTGTTGGTGATGCAGTTCAAAACTCTAAAGTATTAGATAATGCTGTGGAAGAATTAGAATTAATCACTGGACAAAAACCATTAATCACTAAAGCTAAAAAATCAGTTGCAACATTCCGTTTACGTGAAGGTATGCCAATTGGTGCAAAAGTAACACTTCGCGGTGAAAGAATGTATGAATTCTTAGATAAATTAATCGCAGTTTCATTACCTCGTGTACGTGACTTCCAAGGCGTTTCAAAAACTGCTTTCGATGGTCGTGGTAACTACACTTTAGGAATTAAAGAACAATTAATTTTCCCAGAAATCGATTATGATAAAGTAAGTAAAGTAAGAGGAATGGATATTGTTATCGTAACAACTGCTAACACTGACGAGGAAGCTCGTGAATTGTTAACAAACTTCGGTATGCCATTTCGTAAATAATCTCTAAAAGGAGGCTAATTAAGTGGCTAAAACTTCTATGGTTGCTAAGCAACAGAAAAAACAAAAATATGCAGTACGTGAATATACTCGTTGTGAACGCTGTGGTCGTCCACATTCTGTATATCGTAAATTTAAATTATGCCGTATTTGTTTCCGTGAATTAGCTTATAAAGGCCAAATTCCTGGCGTACGTAAAGCTAGCTGGTAAGATAAAAGAGTTTGAAAGGAGGCAACAATAAATGACAATGACAGATCCAATCGCAGATATGCTTACTCGTGTAAGAAACGCAAATATGGTGCGTCACGAGAAATTAGAATTACCTGCATCAAATATCAAAAAACAAATTGCTGAAATCTTAAAAAATGAAGGTTTCATTAAAAACGTAGAATACGTTGAAGACGATAAACAAGGCGTTATTCGTTTATTCTTAAAATATGGTCAAAACAATGAACGTGTTATCACAGGATTAAAACGTATCTCTAAACCAGGTTTACGTGTATATGCTAAAGCAAATGAAGTACCTAAAGTATTAAATGGCTTAGGTATTGCATTAGTTTCAACTTCTGAAGGTGTTATCACTGATAAAGAAGCTAGAAAACGTAATGTTGGTGGAGAAATCATCGCATACGTTTGGTAATAATAAATAAGGAGGTGCCATAACATGAGTCGTGTTGGTAAGAAAATTATTGACATCCCTAGCGACGTTACAGTAACTTTTAATGGACAAACAGCTACTGTAAAAGGTCCTAAAGGTGAATTAACTAGAACTTTTAATGAAAGAATGACTTTTAAACAAGATGAAAACACTTTAGAAGTTGTAAGACCTACTGATTCTAAAGAGGATAGAACAGTTCATGGTACAACTCGTGCTTTATTAAATAATATGGTACAAGGTGTTTCTCAAGGTTTTGTAAAAACTCTTGAACTTGTTGGTGTAGGTTACCGTGCTCAAATGCAAGGTAAAGACTTAGTATTAAACGTTGGTTACTCTCATCCTGTTGAAATTAAAGCTGAAGATGGCATTACTTTCGCAGTAGAGAAAAATACAACTGTTACAGTATCTGGTGTATCTAAAGAACAGGTTGGAGCTATCGCTTCTAATATTCGTTCAGTAAGACCTCCAGAACCTTATAAAGGAAAAGGTATCCGTTACCAAGGTGAATATGTTCGCCGTAAAGAAGGTAAAACTGGTAAATAATAGATAACTCTCTAAAGAAAGGAGTAATACAATGATCAGTAAAATTGATAAAAATAAAGTGCGTTTGAAAAGACATGCTCGTGTGCGTACTAAATTATCAGGTACAGCTGAAAAACCACGTTTAAATGTATATCGTTCAAACAAACACATTTATGCACAAATTATTGATGATACTAAAGGTGAAACTTTAGTTCAAGCTTCATCTAAAGATAAAGATATCGCTAGTGATTCTACTTCTAAAGTTGATTTATCAACTAAAGTTGGTGAAGCAATCGCTAAAAAAGCTTCAGATAAAGGTATCAAAGAAATCGTATTTGATCGTGGCGGTTACTTATATCATGGTCGTGTTCAAGCATTAGCTGAAGCTGCGAGAGAAAACGGATTAGAATTTTAATTTAAAGGAGGGACAAATACATGGCTCGTAGAGAAGAAGAAACGAAAGAATTTGAAGAACGCGTTGTTACAATCAATCGTGTTGCTAAAGTTGTTAAAGGTGGACGTCGTTTCCGTTTCACTGCATTAGTAGTAGTAGGAGATAAAAATGGTCGTGTAGGTTTCGGTACTGGTAAAGCTCAAGAGGTACCAGAAGCTATTAAAAAAGCTGTAGAAGCAGCTAAAAAAGATTTAGTAGTAGTTCCACGTGTTGAAGGAACAACTCCTCACACTATCACTGGTCGTTATGGTTCTGGTAGCGTATTTATGAAACCAGCTGCACCTGGTACAGGGGTTATCGCTGGTGGTCCAGTACGTGCCGTATTAGAATTAGCAGGTATCACTGATATCTTAAGTAAATCATTAGGTTCAAATACACCTATTAACATGGTACGTGCGACATTAAATGGTTTACAAAACCTTAAAAATGCTGAAGATGTTGCGAAATTACGTGGCAAATCAGTAGAAGAATTATATAATTAAGGAGGGAAAATAAATAATGGCTAAATTACAAATTACCCTCACTCGTAGTGTTATTGGTCGTCCTGAAACACAACGTAAAACTGTTGAAGCGTTAGGTCTTAAAAAGACTAATAGTTCAGTAGTTGTTGAAGATAACCCTGCAATTCGTGGGCAAATCAACAAAGTTAAACACTTATTAACAGTTGAAGAAAAATAATTAAGGAGGTGCCTAAATAATGAAATTACATGAGTTAAAATCAGCTGAAGGTTCACGTCGTGTACGTAACCGTGTAGGTCGTGGTGCTGGTTCAGGTAATGGTAAAACTAGTGGTCGCGGTCAAAAAGGTCAAAAAGCACGTTCAGGTGGTAGCGTAAGACCAGGATTTGAAGGTGGACAATTACCTTTATTCCGTCGTTTACCAAAACGAGGTTTTACTAACATTAATCGTAAAGAATATGCTATTGTTAACTTAGACCAACTTAATCAATTTGAAGATGGTACTGAAGTAACTCCAGCTTTATTAGTTGAAACTGGTGTTGTTAAGAATGAAAAATCTGGTATTAAAGTACTAGGTAATGGTTCACTTGATAAAAAATTGACAGTGAAAGCTCACAAATTCTCAGCTTCAGCAGTTGAAGCTATCGATGCTAAAGGTGGAGCACACGAGGTGATCTAATGTTTCAAACGTTTATGAGCTTCTTTAAAACTAAAGAAGTTCGAAACAAGATTTTCTTCACTTTAGCAATGTTAGTAATATTCAAAATAGGAACTTATATTCCGGCTCCTGGAGTTAATCCTGAGCCTTTTGAACATCAAGGTTCTGATCAAGGTGTCGCTGCTCTTCTTAATACGTTTGGTGGCGGAGCCTTAAAGAACTTTTCTATCTTTGCTATGGGTATAATGCCGTACATTACTGCTTCTATCGTTATGCAATTATTACAAATGGACATTGTTCCTAAATTTACTGAATGGGCTAAACAAGGTGAAGTAGGTAAAAGAAAGCTTAGCAATGTAACACGTTATTTCGCTATTATATTGGCTTTTATACAGTCAATTGGTATGGCATTTCAATTTAATAACTATTTAGGTGGTAAATTGATTATTCATCAATCCGTCATGAGTTATTTATTGATTGCCGTGGTTTTAACAACTGGAACTGCATTTTTAATTTGGCTTGGTGATCAAATCACACAATTTGGCGTAGGTAATGGTATTTCAATTATTATCTTCGCAGGTATTTTATCAACGTTGCCATCATCAATTATCCAATTTGTGCAACAAGCATTTGTTGGAAATGACGATACAACATTAGCATGGTTAAAGGTAATCGGTTTAATTGTTGGATTAATTTTATTAACAATTGGAGCGATTTATGTATTGGAAGCAAAACGTAAAATTCCAATTCAATATGCTAAAAAACAATCTGCACAGCGTTTAGGATCACAAGCAACATATCTACCTTTAAAAGTTAACTCTGCAGGGGTTATTCCAGTAATTTTTGCGATGGCATTCTTCTTATTGCCAAGAACATTAACATTGTTCTTCCCTAAAGCTGATTGGGCGCAAAATATTGCAGACTATGCTAACCCTTCAAACACTTATGGTATGATTGTTTATGTCATATTAATTATTGCATTTGCATATTTCTATGCTTTTGTTCAAGTTAATCCTGAAAAAATGGCTGACAACTTGAAAAAACAAGGTAGTTATGTACCAGGAATTAGACCTGGTGAACAAACAAAAAAATATATTACTAAAGTACTTTATCGCTTAACTTTTGTAGGCTCTATTTTCTTAGCTGTTATTGCTATTCTTCCAATTATAGCGACTAAATTTATGAACTTACCACAATCAATACAAATTGGTGGTACAAGTTTATTAATCGTTATTGGTGTAGCAATTGAAACTATGAAATCACTTGAAGCTCAAGTGAGTCAAAAAGAATATAAAGGCTTTGGTGGTAGATAATTTGTAGGAGGGCAATTTATGAATATCATTTTAATGGGTTTACCTGGAGCTGGTAAAGGTACTCAAGCGAGTGAAATTGTTAAGAAATTCCCAATACCACATATATCTACTGGTGACATGTTCAGAAAAGCGATTAAAGATGAAACTGATTTAGGAAAAGAAGCTAAATCTTATATGGATCGTGGAGAATTAGTCCCTGATGAAGTTACTGTAGGTATCGTTAAAGAAAGAATTTCTGAAGACGATGCAAAAAAAGGTTTCTTATTAGACGGTTTCCCTAGAACAATTGAACAAGCTGAAGCATTAAACAATATTATGTCTGAGCTTGACAGAAATATTGATGCTGTTATCAATATTGAAGTTCCTGAGGAAGAACTAATGAATCGTCTTACAGGTCGTCGTATCTGTGAGAAATGTGGTACAACTTATCATCTTGTATTTAATCCTCCAAAGGTTGATGGTGTTTGTGATATCGATGGTGGAAAGCTTTATCAACGTAAAGATGATAATCCAGAAACAGTATCTAATCGTTTAAGCGTTAATGTTAAACAATCTAAACCAATTTTAGAGTATTACGATGAAAAAGGCGTATTGAAAAACATTGATGGTGCGAAAGATATTGACGAAGTAACCAAAGATGTCATTGATATCTTAGATCAATTGAAATAGTTCAACTCATGTGCGATCTAGATTTATGTGAACTTTGATTAGGTTTCTCTGGCTAGAATTTATTTTTTGAGTGTCGTATGACGATAATAATTCCCGCATTTTGTTAAACTTATAATAACTATTCACTATATTAGATTCGTATCGTTGAAGTTGTCTATTGACGATTACCTTACTATTGTAAAAAGGGGGAAGTTAATCAATGGCGAAACAAGATGTAATAGAATTAGAAGGTACAGTACTTGATACTTTACCAAATGCTATGTTTAAAGTAGAATTAGAAAATGGTCATGAAATTTTAGCACATGTAAGTGGTAAAATTAGAATGAATTATATTCGAATTCTACCTGGCGACAAAGTAACAGTAGAAATGTCTCCGTATGATTTATCACGCGGTAGAATTACGTATCGTTATAAATAATCGTCACTCCATAATATAGGGAGGTATAAAAATGAAAGTAAGACCATCAGTAAAACCTATTTGCGAAAAATGTAAAGTCATTAAACGTAAAGGTAAAGTTATGGTAATTTGTGACAATCCTAAGCACAAACAAAGACAAGGTTAATAAAAGAGAGGTGTAAAAATATATGGCACGTATTGCAGGAGTAGATATTCCACGTGAAAAACGCGTAGTTATTTCATTAACTTACGTATATGGTATCGGTACTTCAACAGCTAAAAAAATTGTTGAAGAAGCTAACGTATCAGCTGATACACGTGTAAAAGATTTAACAGATGACGAATTAGGTCGTATCCGTGAAGTAGTTGACGGTTATAAAGTAGAAGGTGACTTACGCCGTGAACAAAACTTAAACATTAAACGTTTAATGGAAATTTCATCATATCGTGGTATTCGCCACCGTCGTGGTTTACCAGTTCGTGGTCAAAAAACTAAAAACAATGCTCGTACTCGTAAAGGCCCAGTTAAAACTGTAGCTAATAAGAAAAAATAATAGGTAAAGGAGGCAAAATATAAATGGCACGTAAACAAGTATCTCGTAAACGTAGAGTTAAAAAGAATATTGAAAATGGTGTAGCACATATCCGTTCAACATTCAATAATACAATCGTAACTATCACTGATGAATTTGGTAATGCGTTATCTTGGTCATCAGCTGGTGCATTAGGTTTTAAAGGATCAAAAAAATCAACACCATTCGCTGCTCAAATGGCATCTGAAACTGCTTCAAAAACAGCAATGGAACATGGTTTAAAAACTGTTGAAGTAACAGTAAAAGGACCTGGTCCAGGTCGTGAATCAGCTATTCGTGCACTACAATCAGCTGGTTTAGAAGTAACAGCAATCAGAGACGTTACTCCAGTACCTCACAACGGTTGTCGTCCACCAAAACGTCGTCGCGTATAATTTTTATTGATTGTTATTGTTACAAATCACTGAGCGAAACAATTTTAAAATTAATTCGACGTTATTAAGGAGGATTTTGTAAATGATAGAAATTGAAAAACCTAGAATTGAGACAATTGAAATTAGTGAAGATGCTAAATTCGGTAAGTTCGTTGTTGAACCACTTGAACGTGGCTACGGTACTACACTAGGAAACTCCTTACGTCGTATCCTACTATCTTCATTACCAGGTGCAGCCGTTAAGTACATCGAAATTGAAGGTGTTTTACACGAATTCTCAGCTATAGATAATGTTGTTGAAGATGTTTCTACAATTATTATGAACATCAAAAAATTAGCATTAAAAATCTATTCTGAAGAAGATAAAACATTAGAAATTGATGTAAGAGATGAAGGCGAAGTAACAGCAAGTGATATTACTCACGATAGTGATGTTGAAGTTCTAAACCCAGAACTTAAAATTGCAACAGTGTCTAAAGGTGGACATTTAAAAATTCGTCTTGTTGCTAATAAGGGTAGAGGTTACGCATTAGCAGAACAAAATAATACTAGTGATTTACCAATTGGTGTAATTCCTGTAGACTCACTTTATTCACCTGTTGAACGTGTAAACTATACAGTTGAAAATACACGTGTAGGTCAAAGTAGTGATTTTGATAAATTAACTTTAGATGTTTGGACTAATGGTTCTATTACTCCACAAGAGTCTGTTTCATTAGCTGCTAAAATTATGACTGAACATTTAAATATTTTCGTTGGTCTTACAGATGAAGCTCAAAATGCTGAAATCATGATTGAAAAAGAAGAAGATCAAAAAGAAAAAGTACTTGAAATGTCTATTGAAGAATTAGACTTATCAGTACGTTCATACAACTGTTTAAAACGTGCAGGCATCAATTCAGTACAAGAATTAGCTGATAAATCTGAAGCTGATATGATGAAAGTACGTAATTTAGGTCGTAAATCTCTCGAAGAAGTTAAATACAAATTAGAAGATTTAGGATTAGGTTTAAGAAAAGAAGATTAATAAGTTAAAGGAGGTTAACTCATGGGTTACAGAAAATTAGGTCGTACTTCTGATCAACGTAAAGCTATGTTACGTGACTTAGCTACATCACTTATCGTAAGTGAGCGTATTGAAACTACAGAAGCTCGTGCAAAAGAAGTTCGTAGTGTTGTTGAGAAATTAATCACTTTAGGTAAAAAAGGTGACTTAGCATCTCGTCGTAATGCCGCTAAAACATTACGTAACGTTGAAATCTTAAATGAAGATGAAACTACACAAACTGCACTTCAAAAATTATTTGGTGAAATTGCTGAACGTTATGCAGAACGTCAAGGTGGATACACTCGTATTCTTAAAGTAGGTCCTCGTCGCGGTGACGGTGCTGAATCAGTAATCATCGAATTAGTAGATTAATTTTATATATAAATACACTAACTACTTGTATTTAAAGCAAATGAGTGCAACGATAATGTTTGCCACATACAAATATTGTCTAGCTCAGAGTACCCCATCAACTAAATATTAATATAAAAGCGTGAACTCAACTAAAATGTGATGGGGTGCGCGCTTTTTTAATTTTAATGAGTTTATATTGATTAAAAAGAGTCGTGCTTTTGAGGCATGACTCTTTTTATATATGATTGACGTTTCCTCATGTACATCTAGTTTCTATTCATGTAAACTATTGTAGTAACTATTAATAAAGGAGTATGGCTGTGGAGACTGATAATAACAATATAATCAAATTTAAACATGTACATTTTCAATATCAAAAAGATGCAGCCTTCACTCTAGAAGATGTATCATTTAGTATGCCAAAACAACAATGGACATCTATCGTAGGACATAATGGTTCAGGAAAATCTACAATTGCTAAGCTTATTGTAGGAATAGAACAAGCATCTGAAGGACAAATTTTATACAACAATCATTTAGTTACTACTGATTACTTAAGAGAGGTTAGACGTCATATTGGTATTGTCTTTCAAAATCCAGAAAACCAATTTGTAGGTTCAATTGTGGAATATGATGTAGCTTTTGGACTCGAGAATCATGCAGTACCTCATGATAAAATGAAAGCAATTGTAATCCAATCTTTAGATAACGTAGATATGGAAGAGTATATGGAATATGAACCACATTCTCTATCTGGCGGTCAAAAGCAGCGTGTGGCTATTGCGGGAGTCCTAGCGCTAAGTCCTGATGTCATTATTCTCGATGAAGCAACCTCTATGTTAGATCCCCAAGGCAAACAGTCATTACTGTCATTAATTAAACAAGTTAAGCAAGCGAAAAATTTAACGATTATCTCTATTACTCATGATTTAAGTGAAGCATTAGAAAGCGATCATGTCGTTATTATGAATAAGGGGAAGGTTTACAAAGAGGGGAACCCAAATTTTATTTTTTTAAAGCCACAGTATTTAGTAGAAATTGGCTTAGATTTACCGTTTGCAATGAAAATGAATCAAAAGCTAGGCTTTGAAGATGAATTCACTACATATGAAGGGCTGGTTGATAAATTATGACCATTCAATTTAATCATGTTTCATATATTTATCAAAAAGGCACTCCTTATGAATATCAAGCTTTAAATGATATCAATCTAAAAATCGAACAAGGTAAATACTATGCGATTGTTGGTCAAACAGGAAGCGGTAAATCCACGCTTATTCAACATTTTAATGGACTGTTAAAGCCAACAAAAGGTAGCATTACTTTTGATGATATGAAGATTACTCATAAAACGAAAGACAAACGTCTACGAAAGCTAAGGCAACAAGTGGGTCTAGTTTTTCAATTCCCTGAATCACAATTGTTTGAAGATAGCGTGGAAAGAGAAGTTGCATTTGGTCCTAAAAATTTTAAGTTGAATGTGGAACAAGTTAAATCATATGCGTATCAGTTACTCTTAGATTTAGGCTTTGATCATAATGTCATGGAGCAATCGCCATTTGAAATGTCAGGTGGTCAGATGCGTAAAATTGCATTAGTTTCTATTCTTGCAATGAAACCAGATATAATTATTCTTGATGAGCCTACTGCTGGACTTGATCCAAAAAGTCGTCAGCAAGTGATGGAATTAATAAAATCAATTCAAGTCAATCATCATAAAACAGTCATATTAGTGTCACACGATATGAATGATGTGGCGCGATATGCAGAAGAAATCATTGTAATGAGGCAAGGGAAAGTCATAGAACAGTGCTCTCCTAAATTATTATTCAGACAACACGAAAAACTGAAAGATTGGCATATTGCATTACCTGATGTAGTACAACTGCAATATGATGTTGAGGAAAAATATCAAACCATGTTTAGTGATATTGCCTTAAATGAAGATGAGTTTGTAACATTGTATCAGGAGTGGCAAGAACATGAAAAATAAACTTATTATAGGACGTTATTTACCTAATAACTCTGTGATACATCGTCTTGATCCTAGAGCAAAGTTGATTTTTGTATTTGTATTTATTATTTTTATCTTTTTTGCTCATACTTTTGCTACATTCGCTTGGGTAATATTATTAATTCTATGTTTTATGAAGATGGCTAACATTCAATTTTGGTTTTTAATTAAAGGATTAACACCGATATTTTTCTTTTTAATCTTTACATTTTTAATGCACATCTTCTTTACTCACGGCGGGACTACGCTATTAGAAATAGGTTTTATTAAAATTGATAGTGTAGGGGTATTAGAAGGTATTTTCATTTCTTTAAGATTAATAACGATTGTTATGGTTGCGACAATTATGACATTATCAACAAGTCCAATTGACTTGACTGATGCTTTTGAAAAGTTAATGGCCCCATTGAAACTATTTAAAATTCCTGTGCATCAATTAAGTATGATTATGTCAATTGCTTTAAGGTTTATTCCAACATTGATGGATGAATTAGATAAAATTATTCTTGCTCAAAAATCAAGAGGTTCTGAAATTAGTTCAGGTAGTTTAATGACAAGAATTAAAGCTTTCATCCCATTGATGATACCGCTATTTATTTCTGCCTTTCAAAGAGCTGATGAATTAGCAATTGCAATGGAAGTTAGAGGATATGATGCTAATGTACAACGTACCAGTTATCGTAAGTTGTCGTGGCATAAGAGAGATACTTTGAGTCTATTCAGTCTGATACCTATTGGAATGATATTATTTATATTAAAATATATGGGAGTGTAAGACATTGCGCATGCTAGTAAATATTGCGTATCAAGGACATAGATTTCTTGGTTTTCAAATTCAACAACAAGGTAGAACTGTTCAACAACAATTTGAAAAAATTTTAAAACGTATGCATCGTCGACATGTACGTATCCATCCATCTAGTCGCACAGATCGCGGTGTGCATGCTTATGAACAGTATTTTCATTTTGACACAGAATTGAATATTGAGCCTAAACAATGGAAATATGCGATGAATAGTGCGTTACCTGAGGATATTTACGTGAATAGTGTAAAACAAGTAGATGACACATTTCATTGCCGTTATGATTGTGTAGGTAAGAGATATCGCTATAAAGTGTATCAAGCTGAACATCGTAATCCATTTGAAAGTGGACTTAAAACATTTATAAAAGATGACTTAGATTTAGATAAGATGAATGAAGCGGCTAAATACTTTATTGGAACCCATGACTTTACTGGTTTTTGTTCACAAAAGACTGAAGTTGAAAGTAAAGAACGTACACTATACCAAAGTGAAGTTGTAAAAACGGACGAAGGTTTTGACTATATCGTCACGGGTTCTGGTTTCTTATATAATATGGTGCGCGTACTTGTAGCTTTTTTAGTAGAAGTAGGTAAAGGGAAGCGTCAACCTGATGAAGTTCCCAAACTGCTTGAAGCTAAAAATAGAGACAATGTGCCTTTTACAGCACCAGCTGAAGGATTATACCTTGAAAAGATTTATTTAGATTCAGAAGCACTCAAAAATGACTTTGGTGAGGATATAAAAATTCATTACAAAAAATCATTACAAAATGACTAATATGCATTGACAAATGAACTAATAAAATATAAGATAGTTAACGGTATTGTTTTATATCATCCCACGATAAGCCCCGGAAACTTATTGTGTTACAAGATATATAAGCAGATTAGACAGGAATAAAATAAATGAACATTACGCTTTGAAATCGTAACAGAATGACCTAGATTGCAGGCCTCGTTCGTAGGTTCGACTGCGATGAGTACCTGTAATCTAAGACGAAGCATTTATTTTTAGGAGGATAATTATTATGCGTCAAACATTTATGGCAAATGAATCAAACATTGAGCGCAAATGGTATGTTATCGATGCTGAAGGCCAAACATTAGGTCGTTTATCATCAGAAGTAGCATCTATCTTACGCGGTAAAAATAAAGTAACTTATACACCACACGTTGATACTGGTGACTATGTAATCATCATCAACGCTGAAAAAATCGAATTAACTGGTAAAAAAGAACAAGACAAAGTTTACTATCGTCATTCAAATCACCCAGGTGGTATCAAATCAGTGACTGCTGGTGAATTAAAACGTAATAACCCTGCTCGTTTACTTGAAACTTCAATCAAAGGAATGTTACCAAGTTCACGTTTAGGTGAAAAACAAGGTAAAAAATTATTTGTATACAGTGGCGCTGAACATCCACACGCTGCACAACAACCAGAAAACTACGAATTACGTGGTTAATTAGAAGGAGGAAATTACATTGGCACAAGTTGAATATAGAGGCACAGGCCGTCGTAAAAACTCAGTAGCACGTGTACGTTTAGTACCAGGTGAAGGTAATATCACTGTTAACGATCGTGACGTACGCGAATACTTACCATTTGAATCATTAATCTTAGACTTAAACCAACCATTCGATGTTACAGAAACTAAAGGTAACTATGATGTATTAGTTAACGTATACGGTGGTGGTTTCACTGGACAAGCTCAAGCTATCCGTCATGGTATCGCTCGTGCATTATTAGAAGCAGATCCAGAATACAGAGGTTCTTTAAAACGTTCAGGTTTATTAACTCGTGACCCACGTATGAAAGAACGTAAAAAACCAGGTCTTAAAAAAGCACGTCGTTCTCCACAATTCTCAAAACGTTAATATTGGAATTGTTGCAAACTTGTTTGCTTACAAGTTCAGTATGCAAATTGCATCGGCAATTTGTGTTCCATTAGAACGATTAAAGCACTTCTCAAAGTTGAGAAGTGCTTTTTTATACATAGGAAAAACTAATGGAGCAATAGTCATATTTAATACAGTTATCGACTACTTAACATGTTAAAAACGTCTAAGACAGATGTCTTAGGCTGATATATCTTTTTATTTTTTCATCACTTCTTCAACAACTTCGGTCATATCACTGTGAATAACTAAATTAGCTTTCCTATCATATGGTGTAGCGTCTCTATTAATAATTACAAGATTGTCTCCTGTAAAGTTAGAAATAAAGCCTGCAGCAGGTTGTACGACTAAGGATGAACCTAACACAATGACAGTATCTGCTTTTTGGATTTTATCTAAGGCTCTAAAGACAGTAGGTTGATTGAGCATTTCACCGTATAATACGATATCAGGGCGAATCACATCACCGCAGTTCTCACAATATCTTAATTTGTGTTCCATAACATACGATTTCGTATATTCTTTTCCACAATTGATGCAATAAAAGCGATTCAGTGTACCATGAATTTCATCAATATGTTCACTTCCAGCATCTTCATGTAACCCATCGATATTTTGGGTAATCACACCTAAAGATTTGCCTTCTTTTTCTAACTCTGCAATCCATTCATGGACGATATTAGGCTTTTTATCTGCTACTAGTAGTCGTTTATGATAAAAGTCGATAAAGCTTTCTTTATTATCATTTAAATGATCAATACTTAATAAATATTCAGGTGAATAACCCTCTTTTGAAATTTCATCAAATAATCCACCCATTGAACGGAAATCAGGTATACCACTTGCAACCGATACACCTGCACCAGTAAAGAATACAATTTTGTTTGATTTATCAACTATTTCCTTTAATTTTTCGACTTTATTACCCAATCGGAGCACCTCGTTTACAATAATGACTAATATAATTTTTTTAAAATGAATTTTATACTATTATTACAACATATTTTTACCTTTATTTTCTAGTTTTAAAACAAGTAATAGTATAGAATGAAATTGCGCTTAAAATCTTTATGAGATATATGTGTTCATTTTATATGGACATGTTTAATAAAATAAGTTGGATGTGAGAAATTGAATGAATAAATACGATCGTTTAGAAGAAATTACTAAACTCGTAAATCAAAAAGGAACTATTAGGACAAATGAGATTGTTGAAGAACTTAATGTATCTGACATGACGGTACGCAGAGATTTAGCTGAACTAGAAGAAAAAGGATTACTAACTAAAATACATGGTGGTGCACGTAGTAATTCAGCTTTTCAAATTAAAGAAAAGTCTCATCAAGAAAAGCACACAGAGAATATTGAAGAAAAACGTGCTGTCGCAAGGAAAGCTGTTAACTTAATTGAAGAAAACGATACGATTTTTTTGGGACCTGGAACAACAATCGAGTTACTGGCTCAATTAATAGATCGAGAGTCATTAACAGTGATTACGAATTGTTTTCCAGTATTTCAAATATTATTTGAAAAGCGTTCGCTAAATTTTAAAGTTTACTTATTAGGTGGAGAAATGAGAGAACTTACTGAATCATTTGTAGGTGAAATGACGAATACGCTCCTTAAAACAAAACGGTTTAGTAAAATGTTTTTTAGTTGTAATGGAATAAAAGATGCAGATGTGCTCACTTCTACAATTGACGAAGCGTATACACAACAACTTGCACTTCATCGTTCACTTGAAAAATACTTATTAATTGATACTTCAAAAATTGGAAAAGAAGATTTTACCCAATTATGTCATTTAGAAGATTTAACAGCAGTTGTTGTAGATAAAAATGATGAAGATAATGTACAAAAATTAAAAGCCTATACAGAAGTGATACATTAATTGAATGATACCAAGATTGTTTATTTAAACAATCTTGGTATTTTTTTAGATAATTGAACGTAATTAAACATAAAAATAATATGTTTTGTTTAAAAAAACAAAATTTCAAACAATATTCGAACATTTATTGTTGATTATTTGTTTATTTATGTTTATAATTTAAGTGTAAAGATTTGAAAGCGCTTTTTCAAACACATGTGTTTAATTATCTTATTTTCAAAGGAGAATCATTATGACAATTTTTATTGGTTCAGATGTCGCTGGTCAACGTCTTAAAGATGTTGTAAAAACATTTTTAAAAGAAAATAACCATGATGTAGTAGATGTAACAGAAGGAAAAGAATTAGACTTTGTAGATTCAACACTAGCAGTTGTACACGAAGTACAAAAGAACGATGATAATTTAGGAATTGCAGTGGATGCGTATGGTGCAGGTAGCTTTATCGTTGCTACAAAAGTAAAAGGAATGATTGCTGCTGAAGTATCAGATGAACGCTCAGCATATATGACACGTAGTCACAACAATGCACGCATGATTACAATGGGTTCTGAAATTGTAGGCGATACATTAGCAAAAAATATTGCTAAAGAATTTGTAAATGGACACTATGATGGCGGACGTCATCAAATCCGTGTAGATATGTTAAATAAAATGTGCTAATTGGAGGAATAAATAATGAAAATTGCTATAGGTTGCGATCACATTGTAACTGATACAAAAATGGAAGTTTCACAACATTTAAAAGCTCAAGGACACGAAGTTATTGATGTAGGTACGTATGATTTTACACGTACACATTATCCTATCTTCGGTAAAAAAGTAGGAGAAAAAGTTGCTAGTGGAGAAGCAGACTTAGGCGTATGTATCTGCGGTACTGGTGTTGGTATTAGTAATGCAGCAAACAAAGTCCCAGGGGTAAGAACAGCATTAGTACGTGATATGACATCAGCACTTTATTCAAAAGAAGAATTAAATGCTAATGTTGTTAGTTTCGGCGGTAAAGTAGCAGGCGAATTATTTATTTTCGATATCGTTGATGCATTTATCGAAGCAGAATACAAACCTACTGAAGAAAATAAAAAATTAATTGCTAAAATTAATCATTTAGAAGCACATAACGATAATCAAGCTAATCCTCACTTCTTTGATGAATTCTTAGAAAAATGGGACAAAGGTGAATATCACGATTAAGGAAGATGTGAAATGATTCTAACATTAACTTTAAATCCTTCAGTTGATATTTCTTACCCATTAGAACAGTTTCATCTAGATACTGTGAATAGAGTTAAAAAAACGAGTAAAACTGCTGGAGGAAAAGGATTAAATGTAACACGTGTATTATCAGAATTTGGCGAAAATGTATTAGCAAGTGGCTTTTTAGGTGGCGCATTGGGTCAATTTATTGAAGAACAATTAACGGATGCTCAAATTGAACAGTCTTTCTTCAAAATAAAAGGAGAAACACGAAATTGTATCGCTATTCTACATGAAGGACAACAAACTGAAATACTTGAACAAGGACCAACTATTGGCAAGGAAGAAGCAGAGAGCTATAAAACACATCTTTTAGAACTATTTAAAAGAGCTAATGTTATAGCGATGTCTGGAAGTTTACCTAAAGGTCTTAATACAAATTACTACGCTGATATTGTGAAATTAGCAAATAAACAAGGTCTACCTACGATTGTAGATAGTTCTGGTCAATCATTAATGGATGTATTGTTGAGCGAAAGTAAGCCTTCAGTGATAAAACCTAATATTGATGAATTATCTCAATTATTACAAACTACTGTCACTACAGATATCGATAGTTTAAAAGAAGCGGTTACTCAACCCATTTTCAAAGGTATTGAATGGATTATTGTTTCTTTAGGTGGCGATGGCGCTTTCGCTAAACATCATCAAACATTTTATAAAGTAAACATTCCCAAAATAGAAGTTGTTAATCCTGTAGGGTCTGGTGATTCTACAGTGGCAGGTATTGCATCAGGTCTTGTTCATCAACAATCCGATGAAGATTTACTGAAAAAAGCTAATGCATTTGGAATGTTAAATGCAATGGAGCATCAAACAGGTCATATCAATGTAGATAAATTTAAAGAACTATTCAAACAAATTGAAGTTATAGAGGTGTAATTCATGACAAAATCACAACAAAAACTAGCATCAATCGAACAATTAAGTAATCAAGATGGGATTATTTCAGCTTTAGCATTTGATCAACGTGGGGCATTAAAAAGAATGATGGCTGAACATCAAACAGAACCTCCTACAGTTGAACAAATCGAACAATTAAAAGTACTTGTATCAGAAGAGTTAACACAATATGCATCTTCTATTCTTTTAGATCCTGAATATGGCTTACCTGCTTCTGATGCACGTAATAAAGAGTGTGGTTTATTACTTGCATATGAAAAAACTGGATATGACGTGAATGCAAAAGGTCGTTTACCAGATTGCTTAGTAGAATGGTCTGCTAAACGTTTAAAAGAACAGGGGGCCAATGCAGTTAAATTCTTACTTTATTATGATGTAGATGATTCAGAAGAGATTAACATTCAAAAGAAAGCTTATATTGAACGAATTGGTTCAGAATGTGTTGCTGAAGACATTCCATTTTTCTTAGAAGTGTTAACTTATGATGATAATATTCCAGATAATAAAAGTGCTGAATTTGCAAAAGTAAAACCTCGTAAAGTAAATGAAGCAATGAAGTTATTCTCTGAAGATCGATTCAATGTTGATGTGCTTAAAGTTGAAGTACCCGTAAATATGAATTTTGTCGAAGGATTTACAGAAGGTGAAGTTGTATACACAAAAGAAGAAGCAGCACAACATTTCCGTGATCAAGATGCAGCAACACATTTACCTTATATTTATTTAAGTGCTGGTGTATCAGCTGAATTATTCCAAGAAACATTAACATTTGCACATGATGCAGGTGCACATTTCAATGGTGTGTTATGTGGACGTGCGACATGGTCTGGTGCAGTTAAAGTTTATATTGAACAAGGAGAACAAGCTGCAAGAGAATGGTTACGTACAACTGGATATAAAAACATTGATGATTTAAATAAAGTACTAAAAACAACTGCAACATCTTGGAAAGCAAAATAACTTAGGGGAGGTTATTCATATGAATAGAGAAGAAGTACAATTACTTGGTTTTGAAATTGTCGCATATGCTGGAGATGCACGTTCAAAATTATTAGAGGCATTAAACGCTGCTAATGAAGGTGATTTTGAAAAAGCTGAACAACTTACTGAGGAAGCAAATGAATGTATTGCAAATGCACATAAAGCTCAAACAAACTTATTAGCTCAAGAAGCGCAAGGTGATGACATTGCATTTAGTATTACAATGATTCACGGACAAGACCATTTAATGACAACGTTATTATTAAAAGATTTAATGAAGCATTTAATTGAATTATACAAAAAAGGGAGCTGACCCCTATGAATAAGTTAATAGCATGGATAGAAAAAGGAAAGCCGTTCTTTGAAAAAATATCCCGTAATATTTATTTAAGAGCGATTCGTGATGGATTTATTGCAGCAATTCCAATTATCTTGTTCTCAAGTATATTTATTTTAATCACATATGTACCTAACGTGTTTGGCTTTACTTGGAGTAAAACAATGGAAGGTATATTGATGAAACCATATAACTATACCATGGGAATAGTTGGTTTGATTGTAGCTGGAACAACAGCTAAGTCTTTAACCGATTCCTACAACAGGAAATTAGATAAAACCAATCAAATTAACTTTATTTCTACAATGATGGCTGCGATGAGTGGATTTTTATTCTTAGCAGCAGATCCTATTAAAGAGGGTGGATTTTCAAGTGCATTTATGGGCACAAAAGGATTATTAACAGCCTTTATTTCAGCCTTTATTACCGTAATTGTTTATAATTTCTTTATTAAAAGAAATATTACAATAAAAATGCCTAAAGAAGTACCACCTAATATTTCTCAGGTATTTAAAGATATCTTCCCGTTGTCAGCGGTTATTATCATTATTTATGCATTAGATTTATTATCAAGAGCATTTATTCATACAAATGTAGCGAACGCCGTATTAAAAATCTTTGAACCATTATTTACTGCGGCAGATGGCTGGATTGGTGTCACACTTATCTTCGGTGCTTTCGCATTCTTCTGGTTTGTAGGTATACATGGTCCATCTATTGTTGAACCAGCAATTGCTGCAATTACTTATGCAAATCTTGAAACAAACTTAAATTTGATTCAAGCAGGAGAACATGCAGATAAAATTATTACACCTGGTACACAAATGTTCGTTGCAACTATGGGTGGTACCGGTGCTACATTAGTCGTGCCATTTATGTTTATGTGGTTAACTAAATCAAAAAGAAATAAAGCAATTGGTAGAGCATCAGTTGTACCAACATTCTTTGGAGTAAATGAACCAATTTTATTTGGTGCACCACTCGTATTAAATCCAGTATTTTTCATACCATTTATTTTTGCACCAATAGTAAACGTATGGATCTTTAAATTCTTTGTTGATGTACTTAAAATGAATAGTTTTAGTATCTTCTTACCATGGACGACACCAGGGCCACTTGGTATTGTGATGGGTACAGGATTTGCATTTTGGTCATTTGTGTTAGCCATTGTATTAATCGTAGTTGACGTTATGATTTATTATCCTTTTTTAAAAGTATATGATGAACAAATTCTTGAAGAAGAACGTGGCAATAAAGAAGTAAATAATGAATTAAAAGAAAAAGTATCAGCAAACTTTGATACGAAGAAAGCAGATGCAATTTTAGCAACTGCTGGTGCAAATGAAACGACAACAACTGAACCAGCACCTTCCGATGAGGAAGTATCGGCTAAAGATTCACCTAATTCGATTAACGAACAAACTAACGTTTTAGTCTTATGTGCTGGTGGTGGTACAAGTGGATTACTTGCAAATGCATTAAACAAGGCAGCTGAAGAATATCAGGTACCTGTAAAAGCAGCAGCTGGTGGTTATGGTGCACATATGGATATTATGAAAGACTATCAATTAATTATTTTAGCGCCTCAAGTTGCTTCTAACTATGAAGATATAAAACAAGATACAGATCGATTAGGTATTAAATTAGCAAAAACTCAAGGTGTTGAATACATTAACTTAACTCGTGATGGCAAAGCAGCATTAGACTTCGTTCAACAACAATTTGAAAAATAATTAGGAGATGAAAGTATAATGAAAAAATTACCAGAAGATTTTATTTTTGGTGGTGCAACAGCAGCTTATCAAGCAGAAGGTGCGACTCAAACAGATGGAAAAGGTCGTGTAGCCTGGGACACTTATCTAGAAGAAAACTATTGGTATACAGCTGAACCTGCAAGTGACTTTTATCATAAATATCCAGTTGATTTAGAATTAAGTGAGAAATTTGGTGTTAATGGTATCCGTATATCTATCGCGTGGTCAAGAATTTTTCCAACAGGTTATGGAGAAGTTAATCAAAAAGGTGTAGAATTCTATCACAATTTATTTAAAGAATGTCATAAACGTCACGTTGAACCGTTTGTTACATTACATCATTTTGATACTCCAGAAACACTTCACAGTGATGGAGATTTCTTAAACCGTAAAACGATTGATTATTTTGTAGACTATGCAAAATTCTGTTTTGAAGAATTTACTGAAGTCAACTATTGGACTACTTTTAATGAAATTGGTCCTATTGGTGATGGCCAGTATTTAGTCGGTAAATTCCCACCAGGAATTAAATATGATTTTGCAAAAGTATTCCAATCTCATCATAATATGATGGTCGCACATGCGAAAGCAGTTAAACTATTTAAAGACAATGGATATAATGGAGAAATTGGAGTCGTTCATGCATTACCAACTAAGTATCCATACGATCCTTCAAATCCTGAAGATGTAAGAGCAGCAGAACTTGAAGATATTATTCATAACAAATTTATCTTAGATGCAACATATTTAGGAAAATATTCTCGTGAAACTATGGAAGGTGTACAACATATTCTTTCTGTCAATGGTGGTAAATTAGATATTACCGATGAAGATTATGCTACATTAGATGCTGCAAAAGATTTAAATGACTTTCTAGGTATCAATTACTATATGAGTGATTGGATGAGAGGATATGAGGGAGAATCAGAAATTACACACAATGCTACTGGAGATAAAGGTGGCTCTAAATATCAACTTAAAGGTGTAGGACAACGTGAATTTGATATAGATGTTCCTCGTACTGATTGGGATTGGATGATTTATCCACAAGGCCTTTATGATCAAATTATGCGTGTTATAAAAGATTATCCTAACTATCACAAAATTTATGTTACTGAAAATGGGCTTGGGTATAAAGATGAGTTCGATGAAGAACGTAAGACAGTTGATGATGATGCACGTATCGACTATGTTAAAAAACATCTTGAAGTTATTGCTGATGCTATACGTGATGGTGCCAATGTAAAAGGCTATTTCTTATGGTCACTTATGGATGTGTTCTCATGGTCTAATGGTTATGAAAAACGTTATGGTCTATTCTATGTTGATTTTGACACACAAGAACGTTATCCGAAAAAAAGTGCATATTGGTATAAAGCATTAGCTGAATCTAAAGAAATTAAGTAATTTGATAAATTAGACAGGACAGAAATGAAAATTTCTGTCCTGTTTCTTATTTTATTGAATACACTAGTATAAAAAATAACGAGTATAATTTTGTCGCACAGTCTATGGGAAATTTATCTTTCACGTATTTTATGAAAAATGATGATAATCATCTCCTATTTCCGACGCTAAAAAAGAAGTCAATATTGTTGGAAAATATAGTGACGTTCTTAATTTAAATGAAAGGGTGAACGAAATTCAAGTTAATTAAAATGGAAAACCGAACAAAATGAGTGGAGATTGTAAAAAGTTATTTGGATTAAAAAATATTTATAAAGGTAAATAATTAGAAGATTTAAATATTTATGGAGATGATCAAGATGGTATGCATTTTAAAGTTAAAGTATCTAATAGCTCATCTCGATCATTGAAATATCTGTTAGTTAGGAGAAGTCCAAAAAAGTATAAGAATCTTAATATACAGAATCAGCGACTCAACATAGCCAACTTCATGAAAATAAGGATGTTGCAGATAAAATCATTAAATTTTATGAAACAAATAAAAATTGGGAGCGTTCATAATACGGACGCTCCTAATTATCTAGACAAGCATGAGCTATAAGTTCAATTAATTTAGTTCGATGAGTATGTCCATATACATTAGGAAGAATCATGATTTCATCGACTTCAAATTCGTTTTGTAATTGTATTAACTGTTGAGCTATTTCATGGGGCAAGCCACTAATAATTCGACGTTTATTTTTTTCTATTTTTTCTCGATCTCTTTCAGAATAATGGCGTTGCTGTGCTGTTTCAATAGAAGGATAAACTTTAGGTTGTTTAAGATAGTTAATACGTATTAACCACAAATTTAATGCATCTAATAATTGTTTAATCGTTAATTCATTTTCTGCCGTAACGACAAAAGTAGCTAAAATAATATAGGGTGAATGCGAATTGCCATGATACTCTGTAAAACGTGATTTATAATGTCGAATGACATGTGTTAAATTTGCGTGTGATTGACCCATATGTGCAATCACAAAAGGTAAGCCTTTTTTTGCGGCAAGTTCAGCACTTTGTTCACTCATTCCTAAAATAAACATTTCAGGTGAATGCTCTGTATATGGAGTGGCTTCTAAAGTTTTGAAACGATGTGAATGAATAGTGTCATTCGTAAAGTATTTTTTCAAATCATCTACTTGTTGAGATAATTCAGGTTTTTGAGTTTTAAACTCATTTAGCGCTTCGTTTACATTTTTAAAGCTAGGAGAACGTCCAATTCCCATATCAATTC
Source organism: Staphylococcus sp. CoH_129_LAB_1 (assembly GCF_058191515.1). Taxonomy (NCBI): domain Bacteria; kingdom Bacillati; phylum Bacillota; class Bacilli; order Caryophanales; family Staphylococcaceae; genus Staphylococcus; species Staphylococcus sp. CoH_129_LAB_1. The sequence goes on from NZ_JBXWKZ010000026.1 coordinate 29,370, forward strand.
GGTCAGGGTGTTTGACTTCCATAATTTTAAATTGTTCTGCAACTTTGTAAGCACTATAATGGGGGAGCATAACACCGCCACTTCCGATATGAATAGAGTGTGTATGTTCAAGTAACATAGCCATTACGATTTCGGGCGCGCTTGATACAACAGAAGGAACTTGATGGTGTTCTGCTACCCAATAACGTGCATAACCAAGTTTCTCTGATAGTTGAGCAAGTTCAATTGAATGATTTAAAGCTTCTTGTGGTGTATCACCTTCAAAGAGTGGTACATAGTCTAAGATACTTAATTTCAAGTTTAAGACCTCACTTTGCTTGGTATAATAAAGTATTAAGTGTTACACACTAGACATTATAAAGTGAAAGCAGTTGAATTGCGATAAAATTGTTTGTGATATTACACTGTTTTTGAATACCGATTATAATGATACTGAACAAGAAAAAGGCCTACATGTACAAAGCGGCATTAATTAAACATCAAGCACTTATGCATAGTGTCTTAGTAGTAGAATTTGCCGATGACTTTGAACATGTAAGTAAAGGACTAACAACGTAGATATAAAAAGGAAAATTTAAAACAAAAGTATCTAAAAAAGAAGGATTTGAACATGTACCAAAAGTATTCAGAAACTTATTTACAGGTGAAAATTTTGGTGAATAGATTGTTAAAGTGTCAGAAAATGTATAATTTAAAATTCAGTAAAAGGTAGGTATATAATTATGAAAGCTATAGGATTTAAACAACCATTTAAATTAGAAGAAGGAAATGTATTTGAAACATTTGAATTAGATGTGCCCCAGCCATCTTCTAGAGAGTTGCTTGTTAAAATAGAAAGTATAAGTGTAAATCCGGTTGATACAAAGCAACGCCTTACTGAAGTTAAAAATCCCCCAAGAATTTTAGGTTTTGATGCAGTAGGGACGGTTCAAAAAACTGGAACAGAGGTGACAATGTTTAAGGAAGGCGATATTGTATTTTATTCTGGTGCGCCTAATCAACATGGTTCAAATCAGGAATATCAACTTATTGATGAACGATTAGTCGCAAAAGCACCTAAAAATCTTTCGGCAGAACAAGCTGCTAGCCTTCCCTTAACTGGTATTACAGCGTCAGAAACTTTATTTGATGTGTTCAAAATTTCAGAGGATCCAAATCAAAATAAAGGGAAATCATTACTTATTATCAATGGCGCAGGTGGTGTTGGAAGTATTACGACTCAAATTGCTAAGGCATATGGTCTAAAAGTCATTACAACTGCGTCTCGTCAAGAAACAATTGACTGGTCAAAAAAGATGGGGGCAGATATCGTACTCAATCACAAAGAAGATTTAAAATCTCAATTAGAACAACAGCACATTGAAGCGGTAGATTTCGTATTTTGCACGTTTGATACAGACATGTATTATGAAACAATGATAGATATAGTGAAACCAAGAGGACACATTGCGACTATTGTAGCTTTTAAAGAAGCACAAGATTTAAATCTATTAAAAACAAAAAGTATTTCATTTACGCATGAATTTATGTTTACAAGACCTATTTTTCAAACAGAAGACATGATTAAACATCATTATTATTTAGAGGATATTGCTAAAAAAGTTGAGGATGGTACGTATCAAAATACAACGACAAAAGTGATTAATGGATTAACAGCAGAACATTTATATGAAGCTCATCAAATATTAGAATCCAATTCAATGATAGGAAAACTTGTTATAAATGTAGAAGAATAGAGAATGATTTAACACCTCTTAGTGTCTACAAATAAGACATTAAGAGGTGTTTTATTATTTTATAATATATAAGTTTAATTAATTTTAAAATTCCCAAAATCATTAGATATAACTCGAATGGGGTATAGTATATCTAACTATCAGAAAGGAGATTAATGTAATGCGAAAAAAATCTATAAGCGTTGTATTTTGGATTGCGTTATCTATCTGTACATTATTTGTAGTGTATGGGGCAGTACTACCTAAACAATTAGAATCAGTCACACAAAATATTACATCGTTTATTGCAGTCAATTTTTCTTGGTATTATCTTTTACTCGTTTTAATTATATTCTTTATTTGTGTTTACTTATTATTTTCAAGATATGCATCTATTACTCTAGGCGAGGAAGGAGAAGAACCAGAATTTTCATTACTTTCTTGGTTCGCTATGCTGTTTAGTGCAGGAATGGGAATAGGATTAGTATTTTGGACTACCGCAGAGCCAATTAGTCATGCCTATAAAGCAACGCCTATACATAAAATTGGTACACAAGCAGCGATTAATGATGCATTTCAATTTGCATTCTTTCATTGGGGAATTCATGCATGGGCAGTATATGGAATTGTTGCATTAGTTTTTGCTTACTTTAGTTTTCATAAAGGATATCCAGGCTTAGTAAGCGCAACGCTTGTCCCGATTTTTGGAGAAAAAAGAATGAGAGGACCAATCGGAGGAGCAATAGATGTTTTAGCGGTTATTGCGACAGTTACAGGGGTAGCAGCTACCTTAGGTTTTGGCGCTTTACAAATAAATGAAGGTCTTCACTATTTGTTTAAAGTACCGAGTCATTTTGGCACACAAGTCATTATTATTATTATTGCAACTATTTTATTTAGTTGGTCTGCATGGTCTGGAATTGATAAAGGAATAAAAACGTTAAGTAATATTAATATGATTTTAGCTTTTATTGTATTAATAGGGTTATTTCTAGTAGGACCTACTTTATATATTTTAAATACGTTTACTAATGGATTAGGAAATTATATTTTTAATTTCTTTAATATGAGTTTGCGTATTCCGATGGAAGGCGGTGCAAAATTTCAATGGGTGCAAAATTGGACCATATTCTACTGGGCATGGTGGGTGTCTTGGGCACCATTTGTAGGGATATTCATTGCACGTGTATCACGTGGTAGAACCATTAAAGAATTTATTTTAGGAGTACTATTTGTTCCAGCTTTAGTATGTTTCTTTTTCTTTGCAGTATTCGGAGGAGCAGCAGTGTATCTTCAACATAATGGACTTGCCAATATTGCTAAAGAAGCAACAGAAACTGCAACATTTGCCACTTTAGAGCATTTTCCATTGGGATTTGTATTAAGTATTGTTACTTTAATCGTTATTATGATTTTCTTTGTAACTTCTGCAGATTCGGCTACTTATGTACTTGGAATGTTAAGTAGTAAAGGAGACATTAATCCTAACGCTTTCGTTAAAGTAAGTTGGGGTATTATTATGGCCTTATTTGCGATGATAATGATTTATACCGGAGGAACACAAGCAATTCAGAACTTATTAATTATTGCAGCACTCCCGTTTTCCGTAGTTATTATTCTTATGATAGGGTCTTTATTTAAAACGTTGAGTTTAGATCATCCGAGGATATCAAAGAAAGACGTTTTAATGAAAAAAGATAATTTACAATACAAAAAAACGAATAATATAAAAAACGAAAATAATTATGAAAAATAGGTTTTTATTGTGTTAAATTTGGGAATATTTAATCTAGAAGGTAAACTTTAATAAATTTAAAAAAATTAAATAAAAAATTTTAATGTTAACGTTTTAAAAAATTTTTAAAGGGTACTTAAATTTTATAATTAAATAATTACAACAACGACTAAGGAGGTGCGTTTAGAGGTGCATAGATTTAAAAACTTTATCCTTGGCCTATTAATAGTTGCGATTGTTGGCTTCTTATTGTTTATGTACATAGATGATAGTCGTATTAAACATTATCAAGACTATTTCTTACAATTCAATTGGTTCCAACCATTATTAATTGGTTTATCAGCTCTACTCGTATTAATTGGTATTATATTGGTGTTTAGCATCTTTAAACCAACATATAGAAAACCAGGTCTTTATAAGGACTATAATGATGGACACATTTACGTATCACGTAAGGCAGTCGAAAAATCTGCATATGATACATTAGTTAAATATGATGAAATCAGACAACCAAACGTGGTGACTAAACTTTACAATAAGAAAAATAATTCTTACATTGACATTAAAGTTGATTTCTTGGTTCCTAATGATGTCCAAGTGAAATCGTTAACTGAGAGTATTAGATCTGACATTAAGCATAATGTAGAGCATTTTACTGAAATGCCTGTTAGAAAATTAGAAGTTAATGTTAGAGATCAAAAATCTGCCGGACAACGCGTACTATAAGGGAGGGATAACATGGCTGATAATAATCAAAATAGTCAAGATTCTACTCAACAAATTATCGACTTCCTAAAGTCGTATAAATGGCGAATTATAGGTTTCTTTGCATTCTTAATTATTGCAATCTTATTCCTAACTTTAGGATTCTGGAAAACAATTTTAATTATTGTTTTATGTTTAATTGGAATAGGTGTTGGGTATATAAAAGACCGTACACAAGATTTCATGAACTTCTTAAATAGATGGAGTTAACCTTCATTTTTTAAGAATTCATATAAATAAAAAATAAGTATTAAAAATAAAATTTCTATTTAAAAAGGAGAATTCACATGGCTGTAGATAATAACAAAGCTAAACAAGCATACAATAATCAAACTGGAGTAAACGAAAAAGAAAGAGAAGAACGTCAAGAACAAGCACAACAATACAGAGAAGAACGTCAAAATAATCAACAACATTTTGAAAATAAATTAACTTTCTCTGATGAAGTTATCGAAAAAATTGCTGGCATTGCTGCTCGTGAAGTAAGAGGTATCTTAGATATGAAAGGCGGTTTCACTGACAGTATCTCTAACGCATTCTCAAGTGGTAACAACGTAACACAAGGTGTTTCTGTTGAAGTTGGTGAAAAACAAGCTGCTGTAGATTTAAAAGTAATCTTAGAATACGGTGAATCAGCTCCAAAAATCTTCCGTAAAGTAACTGACTTAGTTAAAGAACAAGTTAAATACATTACTGGTTTAGACGTTGTTGAAGTTAATATGCAAGTCGACGATGTAATGACTAAAAAAGAATGGGCTCAAAAAAACCAAAAAAACAATAACAATAATAATAACAATAGCAACAACAGCAATAATAATTTCGAAAGATCAGATTTACAATAATCTTATAAAAAAAGACCTTGGAATGGCACTGAACCCTTAAAATGGGAACTTAATAAAAACACTATGTTCTAGGCTGCTAATTCTCTGTATTTTACAGG
>NZ_JBXWKZ010000027.1:0-33194 GCF_058191515.1 Staphylococcus sp. CoH_129_LAB_1
CCCTGTAAAATACAGAGAATTAGCAGCCTAGAACATAGTGTTTTTATTAAGTTCCCATTTTAAGGGTTCAGTGCCATGGGTGCCAATATGCTTTTTATTCTAATTATTATTTTTTAATCTTCTTACGTATACGATTCAATGTTTTAAATAGCCAATATTTTGGTTTATTAATTGGTTTATAGAAATCGCCAATTAACTCTTCGATATAAACATTAAATCCTCTTTTAAAGCGATAAACTCCATAATCTTCACTATTTTCAGTAAAATCACCAGATAAGCCATAAAAATTATATCGATCATAACCATGGTCAAAGCAATAATTCATCATAAACCAATGCATCATATATGGTCCCATATAATTGTTATATTTTTCTGATGAACCTCCTGAAAAGTAGTTTACTTCATAAGCATTTGCAAAGTATACTCCGGAAGCCAAGTTTAAAATTTGTCCATCAGTTTGACGTAACTCGCTTGCATGTAAGAGTTCTTTTTGATCGTGCTCGATTTGTTTATCTAATTCAGCAATTTTTTTGAGTTGTTTGTCACTTTTGTTTTCTTTGGCCATCATTTGATCACGACGTGTCTCTTTATCATTTAATGATGTTTGTAATGATTTGATATATTCGTCTAAGTCAATATAAGCCAGTGGCACCAATGCTTTATCACCATATGTATCTATAAAATTATAAAAGTATTCATCTGTTTTTGATACAAAACCAGTACGTGCTTCTGTTTCGCGATATAAGTCTAAGAAAATATTTAGTTCATCTCTCTTAAGAAATCTTACTTTTACCCCGTAGTTTATCGCTTTATTTATATTTCTTTTACGTTGACTATCAAATTGCTTTTTCAATGATGCAGGCGTTTCACCTTTTAAATAATTTACTCCCATCCATCTTACTTGACTAGAACGATCATATTTCGTAGTAAAACCATGATGTTCGTAACCATGTGATTTAAATAAATTAACTAAAGCTTCATTTTTTTCGCGACTTCCAACTGGATTGATATCTTTATCATAAATTTGATAAATCCAATATGGATCAAGTTTTACATATAAACATTGATGTTGATGTAGATATTTTTCTAATTCTCGTAAATAAAAATCAACAAGACCTAAATCGGAATAATCCATCACTGGTCCACGATTGGAATAGTATACATAACTTCCCATAGTTGGAATTTTTGAGAAAAGACTTGCAGCAATCACTTTATTACTTTCATCTTTTACGCCTAATAGCACAACTTCAAATCCGTCATTTTCTCTAGTTTCTATGTTTTCAATAACTTGGAAGTAATGACTCTCTAATGATGGATTTTGTACGAAGGTTTCATATTCTTTAACTGTTAACTCTGTAAATTTCATATTCGCACTATTCCCCTCTTAATTAAATCTTTTTTTTAATTTTTTAAGTTTTGTATATAGTGTATACATTGGTTTATTAATTGGTTTAACAAAGTCACCAACATATTCGATTACATCTGCATTAAATCCCTTTTTAAATTTTACAACACCTACATCTTCAGCATCATCTGTAAAATGACCACTAATCCCATAAAAATTATAACGGTCAATGCCATGATCAATTGCATAATTAATCATAGTCCATTGAACTGCATAACTTCCAGCGAAGTGTCTATATTTATTTGACGTTCCACCTGCATAATATACAACTTCAAATGGATTAATAAAGAAGAATCCAGCAGATATTGGTAATTCGTTACCGTGTTCTAATTGAAGTTGTGTTGCTTCTTCAATTTTTTGCTCATTTGCTTTTAATTGCTGTTCTAAATTTATTTTTTTATTTTGTGCTTTTTTGTTATCTGGACGTTTTTCAATATCTTTTAGAGCTTTGTTTAAATCTTTATTTAATGTCTGACGTTCTGCATGAAGTTCTTCAAGATATTCATCAAATTTTATATATGCGAGAGGTACTAATACTCTATCTTTAAAATGATCAAATCGATTATAGTAGAAACTATCCTCTCTATCAGAAAATTCTTTAGTTTCTGATGTATCTTCCATAAATGATCTGAAAATAGGTAATTCTTCTTTAGTAAGAAATCTTACTTTAACACCATTTTTTTGGACTTTTTTAGTATTTCTTTTTCGTAAACTATCCATTCCATTTAATACATCTTTAGCAGTTTTATCCTTTAAATTTAAAACTGAATGGAACCGAATTTGTAATATTGGATCAAATCCTGTTGTAAATCCTTCGTGTTGATATCCTAATTGTTTCATTTTATCGAAGAACCAATCATTCCCTGCATTTCCTGTAATATCACCATCATGATTACGATATTGATAAGGCAAATAGGGGTCTATACGTACATATAAACAATGTTGTTGTTTTAAATATTTACTTAATTCGTTAAAGAAAAAGTGAACGAGTTCTTTGTTTTCATAATCAATGACTGGACCGCGATTTGAATAAAAATATTTAAAAATTTTCATAACGGGTACAGCAGTTAGCATACAAGCAGCAATGACTTTATTATCTTTATTTTTAATTCCTACTAAATGAGTTTCAGTTTTCTCAGCAACTTTTAACTCATAATTTTCAGTCATTTGTGTAAAATGGCTATATGGCATCTTTTCAGTAAAATCGCCAAATTCTGTAGCTGTTAAATTTGTAAACTTCATTATCTTTATAACTCCTAATTTAGAATCTTTATTTAATTTGAGTTGACTAATTTTAAAACTTACCACATGTATACATATCTGTCTAATCTCAATAAGTATACAATAGATATGTTTAAAACTGAAATATAAACCTATACACATCTTTAAATCAACATAAAATATACTTAAATATTCTTAAATGTCAAGGCTCTATCCTTTACAAATAATAAGAGCTGAAAATCACTCTTTTTCAGCTCTTAAATTCATATCTAATTATATTTTAAATCAATTAATACTACATTGCTACTAATTCTGAAGTATTCATACCATGAATGCTAATAACTAGTTTATATTTTGTTAACAATTATCTAAAGTATGTCGAATATTTCTTAAATATTCTACTGTTTGACTTAAGTCATCATTTTCAAATCTTTGAACAATTTCACTTCCAATAACAACACCGTCTACATCATTTACTAAATCTTTTATATGATCTATAGTTCTTATTCCGAATCCCGCTACTACTGGAAGAGAGGTATACGATTTAATCATTTTTATTTTGTCTTTAAGTTTCGGATGAAATGTTCCATTTTCTCCTGTAGTAGCATTCATCGTTACAGTATAGATAAATCCTTCTGCATGTTTTACGATTTTTTGTATACGATTTGTATCTGCCGTCATTGCTATTAATGAAATTATTTTTACAGTTCTATTATGATTTAATTGTTGTTTCAAGTGGTCTGTTAGCTCAAATGGTAAATCTGGAATAATTACTCCATAAACTCCAACCTCTTCACACTTTTTAAAAAACACTTCTTCTCCATAGCTTAAAATGACATTGTAGTATGTCATTAGGACATATTTACAATTAATTTCATTTTGATGTTTGTCTAACTCATTAAATATATAATCGATTGTTATATGATCTTGAAGTGCTTCACGACCAGCTTTCATAATGATGGGGCCATCAGCTATAGGATCTGAAAATGGAACGCCAATTTCTACAATATCTGCGCCATTTTCATCGAGTACTTTTACATTTTCTACAAATTGTCTATTACCCATGACATAAGAAATAAATAATTTACTCATGTTTATCCCCCTTTCTTTGTTGTATATATTGTCGAATCATTTCCATATCTTTATCCCCACGTCCAGATATCGTCACTACTAATATGTCATCTTTTTTCATTTTAGGTGCTAATTTTTCTACATAACTTAATGCATGTGCACTTTCTATAGCGGGGATAATACCTTCTATTTTAGTGAAGCGGACAAGGGCTTCCATTGCTTCTTCATCGCTAGCACATTCATAGGTTACTCTTCCAATATCATGATAATACGAATGTTCAGGCCCAATACCTGGATAATCTAATCCTGCTGAGATAGAATGTGCCAATCCAATTTGTCCATATTTATCTTGGATTAAATACATTTTTGATCCATGAAGTACACCAGGCTTTCCTTTCCTTATCGCAAGTGCATGTTGATTGGTATCTTTACCTCTGCCAGCTGCCTCCACACCGTATAATTTCACATCATCTTCTACAAAAGGATAAAATGTTCCTATTGCATTAGAGCCTCCTCCTACACAAGCAACTACTGCATCTGGCAAACGATGTTCTTTCTCTAATAATTGTGATTTTATTTCTTGACCAATCACACTCTGAAAATCTCTAACCATTGTTGGAAATGGATCCGGCCCTAAAGCTGATCCTAATAAATAATGTGTATCTTCCACGTGACTTACCCAATACTGTAGCGCTTTATTAACTGCATCAGATAAAGTTCCTTGACCCTCATCCACAGCTTCAACCTTAGCTCCCAATAATTCCATTCTAAATACATTAAGTTGTTGTCTTTTGATATCTTCTCTTCCCATAAAAACAATCAGTTCCATATCAAACAATGCAGCTACTGTGGCACTGGCAACCCCATGTTGTCCTGCTCCTGTTTCTGCAACAAGTTTATTTTTACCCATTCGTTTAGCGAGCAATGCTTGCCCTATTGCATTGTTGATCTTATGAGCTCCAGTGTGATTTAAGTCTTCTCTTTTTAAATAAATTTTAGCTCCGCCTAATGTTTTTGTATATGATTTCGCATAGGTTAGTGGTGTTTCCCTTCCAACGTATTCCTTTAAATAATATGCTATCTCTTGTTGAAATTTAGAATCATTCTTTGCTTTTTGATATGCGTTCTTTAGTTCAATGATAGCTGGCATTAATGTTTCTGGTACATATTGTCCGCCGTACTCGCCGAAAAAACCTATTTCATTTGCTTCAGTTTGTATCTTTTTCATTATCTAATCTCCTTTTAATGTAATTTATGATGGTTTCCATTTTCAATTTATCCTTGCATTCATTTGTCTCTATACCACTGGATATATCATAGCCTTTATGTGATAAATCTAGCTTTTCAATCTGTTGAATAGCACTTATATTTATTCCTCCTGCAATAAGATAAGGAATATCTTGGCTTACTGATTCTAATATTTGCCAATTAAACGTTTGACCAGTACCACCAAATTGAATTGAAGGTGTATCAATAATAAATAAATCCACCCATGGCTTATATTGATTAATATCTCTATTCAAATTTTCTGTGGCCGGCAACGCTTTAATTATCTTAATATTCTTAAAATTCAATTTAACTTTTTGGATTAATTCAATTGATTCATTACCATGAAATTGAATGGCATTCACATTGGTTTGTTGCAATAATGTTTTTAATTCTTTATATGTAGGATTCACAACAACTACAACTCGATTTATGTGTTTTGCTACAAATTGATTTAAGTGTTTAATTTGCTCTATCTTTAAATGACGTTTACTTTTTGGATAATGAATAAAACCAATCATATCTATATCTAAAGAATTGGCTTTTAAAATATCACTTTTTGTTTTAAAGCCACAAAATTTTAATATTTTCATTTTACTTTATTTAGTTTTAATGAAGGTAATAACGATGATATATTATTACTATTCATTAAAGCTCCTCCCACAAGTAAACCGTCTATTCCACTATTTACGATCTTTTTTACATCGTTTAAAGTTGTAATACCACTTTCAGAAATATAATAATAACCTTCTTCTTTCATTTCTAAAATTTTATTAGTATGTTCTACTGTAGTAATAAATGTTTTTAAATCTCTATTATTTACACCAATAATTTTAGGTTTAATTTGATATGCGCGTTCTAATTCTTCTTTGCTATGAACTTCAACTAAGACTTCTAAGTTTTGAGACGTTGCATATTGATATAAATATTGAAGCATGTTATCGGTTAAAATATTTACTATTAATAAAATAATAGAAGCTCCAGTTCTTTTAGCAAGATCAATTTGAAGCGGATCAATGATAAAATCTTTACATAATACTGGTAAATGTGTGAGTTGCGTTAATGTTTGTAGACGTTCAAAACTGCCTCCAAAATATTTTTCATCGGTTAAAATTGAAATGGCGCTTGCTCCATGACTTTCATATTCAGCAACTTGATGTTCTATGTTAATGTCCTTAAATGCTTTTACAGAAGGACTTTTGGATTTTATTTCTGCAATAATACTCAATGTTGATTCATTTTTCAAAGAAGTTTCTAGAGATGACTTATAAGATACATCAACTTTTTTAATACATTTGATTTTATTGGTATAATAACCATCGTTTAGCAAATGTTTTTTATACTGTACAATCTCATCTAATATTGTCACGTTTATTCTCCTTTCATCAACTCACATTGTTTTAATGCTTTGCCACTATCAATTAAAAGTTTTGCTAAATCAATGCCCTTTCTAATACTATCTACTCTATTTGATATATATAAGGCTATTGCTGCATTAAGAACTACGACATCTCTTTTAGGTGAATAATCTTTTCCACTTAATATGTCAACCGTAATATTTTTATTTTCTTCAGGGGTACCACCTTGAAGTTCTATATTACTTGCATTAGCTATGCCATAATCTCGTGCATTTAAAAAATAATGAGAAATTGTTCCATCCTCATGTAATTCATATATTTCGTTATCTCCAGACAACGTAGCTTCATCCATTCCATCTGCGCCATGAAGTACGATACCTTTTCGTCGTCCTAAATCTTTCATAGTTTTAATAATCATTGATAATTTAGAGGCATCGTATACCCCCATTACCTGATAATCTAATTTAAAAGGATTGATTAATGGTCCAACTATATTAAAAATGGTTGGTTCATGAATGAGTTTTCTAATAGGTTGAATGTATTTCATAATTGGATAGGATTCCATAGCGCTTATAAATGCTAAATGTGTTTTAGATACTTGTTCAGACACATCTGCTACTTTCGTAGTGGGAATGTGTAATTGTTTTAATAAATCTGTACTTCCAGAATTAGATGTAATACTTTTATTTCCATGTTTAATAACTGGAATATCCGCACTTGCTACTACAAATGACACAGTTGTTGAAATGTTGAAACTATTCGATTTATCCCCCCCTGTTCCACAAACACATATACTTTCTTTATATTTAAGTTGAAATGGATACATTGTGTGAATAAGACTTTTCACTACATAAGTTAATTCTTTTTGATCCATAGACTTATTTGTAAAGGCTTGTAATAACTTTACTTTATCTTTGATATCATATTCTTGATTGATAAGGTATTTAATAAATTCTGTAGTTTCGTCTTGTGAGAGTGTTGTATGACTTTGAATTCGGTTAAGTAATGTTAAGGTCATCATGTTTACCCCTTTCTTTTACGATGTTGATAAAATTTTTAATTATATGTTGTCCTTGATCTGTTGCAAAAGACTCAGGATGATATTGAATACCAAAATGTAACCCATTTTTTGTTTCATAAGATTGGATGCAATCTTTTGTTTTTCCAGTGATTATTAATTGTGATGGAAAAGATGCTTCATCACTTATTAATGAATGGTAACGCATAATATTAAAATGAGTGGTTAAGTTGTTATATAACTTAGTTTGTTGAGTAACTGTTAATATATCAACTTTACCATGCATGACTTTCTCACCTTGAATAACATGGCCACCGTAATAACATGTTAATGCTTGTGCGCCTAAACATACGCCTAATATTGGTAAAGATTTATACCTTTCAATAATATTTAAAAGGTGGTTACTATCTAAAGGGTGACCAGGTCCTGGAGATATGATGACACCATCACTTTGGTTAACATAATTCAGCACATCTCTATCATCTGGGTATTTGACAACAACGTCGTCTAATTGACTAACTATATCAACTAAGTTGTATGTAAATGAGTCATAGTTATCAATGATTAAAATCATGGTGTGACCTCCAATAAACTTTTTGCTTTTAATAATGTTTCTTCTAATTCTTTTTCTGGTACTGAATCATAAACCACACCACATCCTGCTTCGACTTTCACAGTAGTATCATCGATTAACATGGTTCTTATTGCTAAGGCAAAATCCAAATTCTGATTACAATTTATGTAGCCCACACCACCACTATATATTCCGCGTTTATATGGATATACCTCATATATACGTCTAATTGCTCTAAGCTTTGGAGCCCCTGAAACAGTTCCTGTAGGTAATAAATTAGCAATCACTGTCATAGGAGATAATTCTGGCTTAATCTCTCCTTTTACTTCGCTTACAATATGCATGACATGTTCATATTTTTCGATTTCCATTAATTTCATAATTTTTGAACTGCCGATGCGACTGACTCTATGTATGTCATTTCTACCTAAATCAACAAGCATTCGATGTTCACTTAATTCCTTTTCATCGCTCAATAATTGTTCTGCATTTTGGTCATCTTCTTTCATGGTTTGTCCTCTTTTAATTGTTCCAGCAATTGGATTCGTAATGACCGTTCCATCTTGTACAGCTACAAAACTCTCTGGAGAACTGCCTATAATAATTTGTGTATTCATATTAATGTAGTACATATATGGACTTGGATTACGTCTTTTTAAGTTTTGGTATAATTGATAACTTAATTGCAACTTATTATTTTTAAAATGATGTTGGTAGCTATATATTCTAGATGGCACAACTTGAAACATATCACCTTCTTTTATAAGCTGCTTTAATTGTTTTATGTTATTTATAAATTCATCATCCGATATATTTGGTGTGACATTTGAAGGCATAGGAGGTTGAATATAATCATCTGTATAAGCTTTAATTTGAGATAGTGTCTTTATTTTATCTTTTACTCTTTTTTCTAAATCTTTTTGTTCTACTTCTGAAAATTGATTTGTAGCGATAACATATAATTCATCTTTATAATGATCAAATACATATACATCTTCTATCATGTAAAATTCAACATCATGAGTATTTTTAATTTCTTGTATGGATAGTTGTTTCAAAAATGGAAACTCATGCCTTATTAAGTCAAAACTACACGTACCAATAAAGCCAGATATAAATGGTAAGTGTTTTAGCTTTTTATCCGTAATCTGAATATTAAATTGATTGATATAATCTTTTAAATATTTATAAGGTTTTTCAGTAATTTCAATGTTTTGTTTTTTCGTTTTTATCGTTAGGATGTCATCATTTAATACAACAGAACCATAACTTTCAAATGTAACAATAGAATATCTACCTTTAAGTTGTTGTTGACTGGTACTTTCTAAAATAATCTTATTTTGCTTTAACTTTCCTAATACTTCGGGTGTAATATTTGCTCTAAGTATTTCATAATATATTTTCATTATGCTTTAGTCCTTTCTCATAAAAATATCAGCCTCCTTATTTGAAAGGACGCTGACGCGCGGTACCACCTTAATTAACTAAATATTTTGAATTATCAAAATATTTAAAGTTCACTTTTTTTATATTTAACTTTTTACAAGTATAAACCCAATTTCATTATTAGTGATGTTAGTTTTCATCAACCACTAACTTTCTATGATTATCTAGCTAATAATTACTATATTTATACCAAAAAGACACCACGACTACGCTCCAAAGATAAGGACGCGTTACCGTGGTGCCACCTTAATTAACATTACATGTTCACTTTACTTTTATTCAATTTAACCTTCTAAGCCCAATTCAAATATATGTTGTGCTAATTTACATCATCCATTAGCTTTCTATTTGCTACATGACATATCTTCTACTTATTTCTCAGAATTATTAAAATATTATTATAATTCAGTATAATATATAACTATATCCTATTTGTCAATATTTATTTTAATTTATTGGTGACAAACAATAAGCATATAATAAATCTTGAGTTGCATGTATAGAATCGATATGTGTTCTTTCAAGCGCATGGGAAGATTCGATGCCAGCTCCAAATAGTCCGTGTTTAATATCGGCTCCTGCTTTTAATGCTGCCGATGCATCAGACGTATAATACGGATAAATATCTACTTTATATGGAATATGATTAAATTTACATAAGTTCACTAGATGATTTTTTAATTCTTTATGATATGGTCCAGACGCATCTTTAGCACAAATAGATACTGTATATTCATCAGAAGATTGTCCTTCTCCAAGTGCCCCCATATCAAAAGCAATAAATTCTACAATTTTATCAGAGATTGATGCATTCGCTCCATATCCTATTTCCTCATTATTAGAAATATAAAATTGAATAGTATGTGGTAGTTTAATTTGCTCTTTTTTTATTCTTTCTAATAAATCTAATATCATTGCTACACTTGCTTTGTCGTCTAAATGTCGAGATTTAATAAATCCAGATGAAGTTATTTCAGTTCTTGGATTAAAGCTAATAAAATTACCCACTTCTATTCCTAAATCCTCTGTCTCTTGTTTAGAAGATGTTTTTTCATCTATACGGACTTCCATATGTTCAATATCTCTTGGTATTTTTTCATTTTCACGATATACATGTACACTTGTTTCATGTAAACATATTGTCCCGGTGTACGTTTCACCAGATTCTGTTTCAATCTGACAATATTCTCCTTCAATAGCGTTATATTTAAATCCACCAATTAGATCAATTGACAAACGACCATCTTCCTTAATTTCTTTTACCATTGCACCTAAAGTATCTACGTGAGCGGTAATACAACGTTGACGCTCATTATCTTCACCTTCAACTTTGATAATTAAAGCACCTTTATTTGTTAATTTAGTTGAGTATCCTAAATGTTCCGCTTTTTGTTTTACATAGTTTATCGCTTTATACGCATTTCCCGAAGGACTGTTAATGTTAGTTAAGTTTTGAATTAATTCTAATATCTTTGTTTCCATTCAATTTCCCCTTTTTACAATAATTTAAATCTATTTTAACTTAGATAAATAGCGAACTCTAATGAAATAGTATTGTTTAAAATGAATGACTAATTTAAAATAGAGATATTCTGAATATTTAGAAATAAGGAGGCCTCATATGAAAAATATTTTATTTGTTGGTTTAGGATTGATTGGTGGAAGCTTAGCTAGTAATTTAAAATTTTATAAATCTGAGTTTATTATATCTGCCTATGATACTGATAAGACTCAATTAGATAAAGCAATGTCTATTGGTATTATTGATAAAAAGGTTAATGATTATGCACTTGGTGTTAAAGAAGCGGATATCATAATCTTTGCTACTCCAGTTCATCAAACAGCAACATATCTAAATTCACTATCTAATTATGAAACTAAATCACATTTGATTGTAACGGATACTGGTAGTACAAAACTAATGATTCAAAATTTTGAAAAACGTTTATTAGAAGCAGATATTCATCTTGTTAGTGGACATCCAATGGCTGGTAGCCATAAATCTGGTGTGCTTAATTCTAAAAAGCACTTATTTGAAAATGCATACTATATTTTAGTTTACGATGATGAACGTAATACACAAGCTGCTAAGACATTACAAAATTTGCTTTCCCCTACACTAGCCAAATTTATTGTAACTACTGCTAAAGAACATGATTATGTAACAGGAATTGTCAGTCATGTTCCACATATTATTGCCTCTAGTTTAGTACATCTTAGTTCAAGTCATGCCAAAGATCATGCCTTAGTCAAACAGCTTGCTGCTGGTGGATTTAGAGATGTTACAAGAATCGCAAGCAGTAATGCTGAAATGTGGCGGGATATCTCACTGAGCAATAAACAAAATATCATTAGTCTATTAGAAGATATGCAAACAAATATTAAGAATATGATAGTTAAACTTAAAAATGAAGATGAACAACAAATATATAAATTCTTTGAGGAAGCAAAAATATTTAGAGACCAATTACCTCTTAAACAACATGGCGTTGTAAATGTTGGGTATGATTTATATATTGATATTCCGGATAAAGCGGGTATGATTAATAAAGTTACTTCTATTTTAAGTTTACATAATATTTCTATAAGAAACTTAAAAATTTTAGAAGTCCGTGAGGATATTTTAGGTGCATTACAAGTTACCTTTAAAACTCCTAAAGATCGTGAACTAGGTATTGCCGCTTTGACTGAGTTTAATACTTACATTCCATAAAAAAACATTCTACTTTTAAAGAATTTTTAAAAGTAGAATGTTTTTTTACTTCTTATGACCTGCCATTAATCCTAGCCTATTATGTTTCGTTCCAGATTCAGTATAAGAAATTGCTTTTGAAACGATACCTTTACCATATTTCCTTTGTAACGCATCAATCGTTTTAGCTAAATTTTCTTCTCGTTGTTTTTCATATTCATTTACAAATAAATTTAATTGTCGATTTTCTTCATTAACGAGTTGTGTTAGTGAAATACTTAACGTACGATATAAAGCATGTTTATCACATAACTGATTTGCATAATCATTGACGACTTTAACTATATCTCGTTCTAGATTTGTAGCATCTGTTAAAGTGTGTTGTTTATGTATTCCTCCACCTTTAGTATATCCAAATGAGAAATGTATTGTACGTGCTAATTTTTTTCTTTCTCTTAATCTATAAGCAACATCTTCAATCAACTCTTGCATAACAATTTTTGTTTCATTAAATTGATAATCTCTCATCAAAATTTGACTTTTACATATAGCTGGATTACTAATTTTACTTTTTTCTCTTATTTTGCTTTGATCTATACCATTGGCATGTAAATGCATATCTGTACCTAATATACCAAAGTCTCTCTTCAAATACCTATGGGGGTAATGTGCTAAATCGCCTATTGTAATTATTCCTTTTTTATTTAGCTTTATTTCTGTTTTTTTATTGATTCCCCAAAATGATTTTAAGGGTGAGATACACCATAATTTATCTGGTATATCATGGTATCGCCACTCAGTAATACCTTCTTTTGTATGTTTAGCTTCAATATCCATTGCTACTTTACTAAGTAACATATTAGAACCAATACCTATCGTGCAATATATCCCTGTCTTATCTAAAATTTCTTTTTGAAAACACTTAGCAAAAGAATATACTGTAGTATTAAAACGATGATAGCTGTTTGTTACATCCATAAAAAATTCATCAATACTATATTGATATAAATCTTCTCCTGGGACATATTTAAGAGCAATTTTGGAAATTTTTAAAGATATTTCTAGATATCTTCTCATACTTGGATTAATAACATAAATATCATTACGATGTGGAATTTCAAATAATCTTGAGCCGGTTTTAATACCAAGTTCTTTCAATTTAGGTGTTGCTGCTAAAACAACAGATCCTTGCCGTTTAGTGTCGGCTACCACTGCTAACTTTGTCTTTAAAGGATCTAATCCTTTTTCAATGCAAGATACACTAGCATAAAAACTCTTTTGGTCTACACACAATATATCCCTATCTTCAAGTAAATTATAATCATACATATCAGCGCCCTCCTTAGACAATTTAATTATATAGGAACACACGTTCTATTTCAATAACGAAAAGAACGTACGTTCTACATAAATATCTTGATATGCTTTTTTTAAAAGTGATATACTAAGCATATAATTATGTAAGGAGGACAAATCATGCCGATTGTAAATGTAAAGTTATTAGAAGGACGTTCAGATGAACAATTAAAAAACTTAGTTACAGAAGTTACGAATGCAGTAGAGAAGACAACAGGAGCAAACAGAGAAGCTATCCATATAGTCATTGAAGAAATGAAGAAAAATCACTACGGTGTAGCAGGCGTAAGAAAATCTGATCAATAATATAATAATTATTGAAGTTTACATAATAATATTATTGTAGTTAAAGAGGATAATAAATAAGCAGACCGAAACGGCCTGCTTATTTATTATCCTCTAAAAACGACTCTATTGCTTTTTTATTTTTCTCTTTATCAATATCTAGTGCGCTACCATCGTTGTTAGTATTAATATCTTGATAAGAATTTTTTATCGGCACAGTTAGTGTTTCCACATTTTTATCGCCTCTTATTCCAAAGCTTAGTCCTGTTTGGAAAATAGCTGAGTTTGGCATATCTGTATTAATATATCCTCTTAATATACCAGCTACTTTAGGCAATTTTACGATTGTACTTGGGGTAATTAATTCTTTCTTAAGTGTTTGCATAACTTGCTGTTGACGTCTTACACGTCCAAAATCTCCCTCTGGATCATGTCTAAATCTTGCATAACCTAATAATTCTTTACCATTTAATCGATGATGCCCTTTTTTCAATGATACTCCAATATTTTCTGACATATCTTTTTCAACGTCAATTGGCACACCATTAGGTTCTAGCTCATCAACCATTTTTTCAAAACCAGTGAAATCAATGACTGCATAATATTCAGGATTAATACCTAAATTTTTATTTAACGTTTGTCTCAATAGCTCTGGCCCACCAAGTGAATATGCAGCGTTAATTTTATATTTATCATAACCGGGAATTTCCGCATAAATATCACGCATAACTGACATCATTTTCATTTTTTTCTTAATATAATCGTATTGCACAACCATAATAGAGTCAGTTCTTGATTTCCCTCCATTAGCTTGGTCAGCACCGAGCATTAATACTGTGATTTTTCCATCATTTTTAACGGCTCCATTAAATTTATGAATTTTAATATCTTTTGCATGTTCCTGTGCATATTTCATGCCATTTTGATATCCATGAACGACATACGTAATCACTGCAATAAGTAAAACTACAATAATCAGTATTACAAAAGGTAATTTTCGAAGTTTTTTCTTCTTTCGTCGTTTAGAAGGTGTCGTTGTCCCTGTTTGCCGTCTTAATACTGTATTATCCTTCTTTTCTGTCATATTTACCTACCTTATACTCTTTAAAATCTTCAAAATAATATTTGGATATACTATAATATATAAATAAGTTATATAAAATATCTTAAAAAATCAAGTTTTTTCAATAAATATTACAAAGGTGTTATGAAAGGATGGCATAAATGAATATTAATACAGCATACTTTGCAGGAGGCTGTTTCTGGTGTATGACAAAACCGTTTGATCAATTCGAAGGTATTGAATCAGTAACATCAGGTTTTATGGGGGGTTCAGTTGAAAATCCAACTTATGAACAAGTGAAAAGCGGAACTACTGGACACTATGAGACTGTTAAAATAGAATATGATGTTGCTTTATTTTCTTATCATAAATTATTAGAAATTTTCTTTTCGGTCATTGATCCATTAGATGCTGATGGTCAATTTCAAGATAGAGGGTCACAATATCAAACAGCCATTTTTTATACAAATGACGATCAAAAAAAAGTCGCAACTAACTATATCAAAAAATTAGAAAAAACAATGCATTCTGACAAAGCCATTGCTACTAAAGTTCTACCCGCTTCAAAATTTTATAAAGCTGAAGAATATCACCAAGACTTCTATAAAAAGAATCCTGAACGTTACGCACAAGAACAACAAGATCGAGCAAATTATAATCCTAATTCTAACTCATAAAAAGATATCCGAATATATTTTCGGATATCTTTTTTATTTATGTCTAATCACTCGCATCACTTTTAACATACTATACCAAAGAGAACTATCTTTTCTATATACTAAAAATCGTGGTTCCCACTGAGGACTATATTTTTCTTTATATCTTCGTAATCCTTGGAAACGATATAAACCATTGAAATGCTCAAATACGCGTCCTGCAATACGTTCTCGTGAGTATGAGTAGTCGAGTTGACCTACATTTGACAAGGTAGCCATGCCCATGTTAAATGCCTTATATTCTTTTTCTTTGCCCCATAATAACATATGTAGATATAATCCATCCATTAAAGGTAAGTCTAGTTCAGGTAACCAACGAATTAAATCTACTGAAATCGCTTCATTATAATACGTCGGCATTAATGTACAAAATGCAATAATCTTACCATCTTCGTTTTTCATAATTCCAATTGGCGCTTTATCTAAGTACTGTTCTGTAAATTGGCCAACAGAAAAATGCATTTCAGTACGTCCATCGAGCCATTTATCACTTACTTCTCTAAGCTCCTCTATTAACTCTTTAGAAAATGATGGTTCTATAATTTCAAAATTAACATTTAAATCATTAAATTTATTAAGTGTTGCTCTAAAACCACGTCTTTTCTTTCCTGAAGTAGTAAATTGTGTTAAATCAATAATAGCCTCTTCACCTAATTTAAAAAATTGATTACCGAAATTATGATACAACGGCATGAAGCGATCAGATACTTGATAAAAGATGACATCATAACCTAACTTTTCAGCAAAATTATAAAAATCATATAATAATGATTGGAATGATGCTTTATTCCCCATTGGATCCCCCAATACGACTAGCGCATTTGATTTATATCTATACATAAGAAAGGCTTGTTCATTTTCATGCATAAATACATCTTTATCACCACTATATATCAAATGACTTAAATAATTCCCTCCATACATTTCAATGATTGATTTACATTGAGTAAAATCTTGTAATTGATGTGGACGTTCAAAACGACGTCCAAATAACCATGCAGTACTAACAATTAATAGCATGACAACTATCACTGTTAGCCAAAAGTAATATTTTAGCAACGACGTATCCATTTCCAAATGATATACGTCTAAAGCATATAATGTTTCAGAAATAATGAAATGATTAATATATAAAATAATCACGCTAATGACTAAGGTAAATATTAAGTTTTTTAATCTAAATGGACGTTTAAATACTTTCGCACGTCGATAAGCTAAAATAAGCAAAATAAAAATAATAATAAGCCATGTAAGTAGCATAATAGAAGCATATGTATATATCGTTACGATAAATATTAAAATAAGTGAAATCATTGAATAAATAATCGCTCGTTTACTTTGCTTATATATTCCCCTTACATTAACAAGTAATATTAAACATGCACTTGTATGAATAGACAACATGATATAGTAAATAAAGTGATCTATATCATATAGCCCGTCATAAACAATCGTCACATTATTAATAAAGAAAACAAAACTTGTTAATAATATAAGAATAGATAAAGCAAATGCTGGGATTTTTGAAACGATATCTTTTTGATAAGACATTATGAATGAAGTAACGTCTTTAGCAGGTACAAAATATTTAGATTCTTCAAAGTACTTACGAGCAGAATTACCAAATTCAAACGTAGATAGAATTAAAGCAATAACAATAGGTACAAAATAATAAGCAAAACGATATAACAGTAAGGCAATCAATATTTTTTCTTCAGGAATACCTAAAGATTTTAATCCCAATAAAACAACCAAATCAAATGCCCCAAATCCACCTGGAATAAAACTAATCAGCCCAGATAATGCAGCAATAATAAAAATACCAAGTAGCATTGTAAAAGATACGTGAATATCAACAATACGTGTCGATAAGTAAAGTACGACAGCAGCAGCTACCCATTCAATACTTGAAACAATTGTACAATATACTCCTACCCATTTATTATGTTCAGTGATAGGTTTAACGACTGTATAAACTATAAAAATAGGTAAAAATAAAGTTACTGCGTACAATACCCATTTTACAAAACGTACTTTATCGAGAATATGAGAAGCATCAAAAATATGAAGTACGACTAAAATGGATAAGAAGCTTAAACCTGTAAACATTGAAACTAATATAATTGAAATAGCATGAAGTAGTTTTTTTCTTTCAGAAGTATAATTTTTGTAAATAAATGTTCTAAATCCAGCACCTATAAATCCACCAAATCCAACAATGGCATTAAATGCATTAATAATATAACTCAAACGAAATACTTTATTCAGTGGTATACTCAACTTTAGAGTTTTAACAAGGATGACATCATATAAACTTAACAATATCATTGATGCGCCACCACATATAAATAAACCAATTAAAGACCATCGATTGATTTTACTAAATGCTTCTAGTGTTTGTTTAAAGTTAATATGTGACAATTCATGATATAAAGTAGCAACTACCACAATAAAAAGTGTTATAGCAAACACCACTTTTAATATAGATATTAATCTATTTTTATGTTCTTCAGTCATTATTCGTTACTATCCTTTACTTTATATTAATATAAAATATATCATATCATATTCTCTCTATATATCTTTAGACTATTTAACTAACATAATTGTAAGATAAAAAAGCTACGAAACAGGTATGTTGTTTCGTAGCTTTACATATAAAATTTATTCCGCTTCTGTATAATCTTTGTGTTCTGCTTTTTGAATTTCGTATTGTCCTGCATCGTCCCCGTAATATTTATTGTAACGACGTTTAAATAATAAGAAGATATGAGAGACTAATACTTTTAAAATAGCATAGCCAGGAATGCCTAAGACAACTCCTACAATACCTAACAAATTACCCGCACTTAATAAAATAAAGATAATTGTAAGTGGATGAATCTTTAACGTTTTTCCCATAATATTAGGAGAAATAAAGTGACCTTCTATAAATTGAACCAACGTCCAAACAACAATCAATTTTAATAACATAAGTGGTGAGGTAATAATCGCAATAATAATCGCTGGTGAAATTGCAATTGTTGGTCCCAAGTAAGGCACAACACTTGTTACTGCGGCAATTGAAGCTAGAACTAATCCATAATCTAAACCGATAATAGAGTAACCAATAAATAATAAAATACCGATACAAAATGATACGATAATTTGGCCTTGAATATATGAGCCGACTTGTACACTCATTTTTTCTAATAAATCATGATAGTCTTTTCTAAATTTAGGAGGAATAATTTTAGTTGTATATTCCCTAAATTTAATTCCATCTTTCAACATAAAGAACAATACAAATGGTGTAGTCGCAATAACGACACCAACATTCACAATAGCTTCTGCAAACGTTTTAATCTTAGTTCCAAATCCACTAGAATAATCTGACACTAATGATGGAATTTTTTTAGAAGTAGAATCAAGCCAGTCCTGAATTTGACTATAAAATGAAGATAAAATAGACATGTGTGTCACTTTATCAATAGCATTATTAAATTTTTCAATGTATTTAGGGAAGTTATTTGCAAGTCGCATAATCTGATCACCAATAACAGGAATTAACAAATTAATAATTAGTGTTGCTCCCCCAATAATCACTAAAAAAACAATTATAATTGCTAGTAATCTTGGAATGTTATAACGTTCCATTAAATTAATAATTGGATTTAATAAGTAATACAAAATAAGTGATAAAATAATTGGCGCTACAATAGTATTAAAGATGATGACAAAAGGTTGAAAGACATAAGAAATTTTGTCAAAAATAAATATAGAAATGCCAAGTAATACTAATGAAACTAACGCAAATAATAAATCTTTACCACCTAGAAATTTCATAAAGCGTGTTTCAGAAAAGCTTAGCTTATTTGCTTTCTTTCCATCAACTTTGTTGTGGTCCATTGACATATCATTTTCACCGTACCCTTAATCTAAAATAATCTATATTATATCATACCATGTAGCTTTTTAATTTTGTGTATTATTTTGAGATTGAAAATGATAAATATGCAAAGCCAAATAAACAATTTCTGAATCATCAATACCAATATTTAAATTTTTTTGAATTACTTTAGAAATTTTATATGCTGTACTATAACAAGT
Organism: Staphylococcus sp. CoH_129_LAB_1; assembly: GCF_058191515.1. Taxonomy (NCBI): domain Bacteria; kingdom Bacillati; phylum Bacillota; class Bacilli; order Caryophanales; family Staphylococcaceae; genus Staphylococcus; species Staphylococcus sp. CoH_129_LAB_1. Next base: position 19,561 of record NZ_JBXWKZ010000027.1, read on the forward strand.
AGGATAATATGTTTTGACCATATTTATAAATTCATCTTGCGCATAAATATATTCTTTTTTGTTTAAACGAAGTATTAAAAATTGAATATGTCTAATAAATCGTTGGTATTGAACAGTTTGGGGATTAACAGGATGCCCTATGTCATTTTCGATAATTAATACACATTTATTAATAATTTTATTAATTAATGATATTTCACTTATAGGTAAATCTTCTTTATTTGAAGCAATATGCAATGCTATAAAACCTATTTCGTCATCAGGAAATGTGACGTCTAATTTTTCATTTAATCGTTGTATAACTTGTGTTGCAATATCATACGCCTCACTATATAAATGTTGGGTTTCCATTGCAAAGGGATTACTAATAATTTGATTTTGTTTTAATCGTTTATATGCAAAAATAATATGATCGGTTAAAGCAACGACAAGTTGTTTGTCATCTTTCATATAAGTAGTACTTGTAATATAGTTAACTGATTCAATAATTGCTTGTAAGACCTCTTCATCAGCAATTTCAACTAGAGATTTATAATATTCTTGTTGTTGTTTTTGGTCTAATTTATACACCTTCTCAATAGAAGCATTATCATCTACAATCATTCCAGCTTTTTTATTAAAACCAATTCCCTTACCGATTAAAATAACTTCTTGATTACGATTAATGCATATGATGACGTTATTATTTAAAATTTTTGAAATATAATATTTACTCATAATCATCATCCTTTTTTTACTACTAAAATTATATAGTTAAACGTTATATTTGAAAAGTCACCCTTACAAAAAACACTTCTTTCCTGTATTACTCAAAGAGAAGAAGGAAAGAAGTGTCTACTTAAATTATTAATGTTTTTTAGATATTTTGTCTTCACGTCCCCAAGATTCAATACCAAATAAATTAATCTCAAGGTTTTCTGGCTTAAACACAGGTTTTAAACCGGCACGCTTTTGTTGAATATAATCTTTCATAACAGCAAATGCTATATTTGAAAGACCTATAATGGAGACAATGTTTACAATAGCCATTAATCCCATAAATAAGTCCGCTGTACTCCATACGGTTTCAGTTTTAACAACTGCCCCTATAAATACTAATACAACAACTAAGCATCTAAAAATAAATAAAATCACTTTATTTTTAGATAGAAATTCTATATTAGATTGTCCGTAATAGTAATTACCAACTACAGAAGAGAATGCAAATAAAGTAATCGCGACTGTTAAAAAGATACCACCTGGAGAACCAAGATGTTCATTCAATGCAGACTGTGTAACTTCTACACCTTGTGGTGCTTTTTCACCAAATTTTAAACCTGAGTAAAGTAAAATCATAATAGCTGTTGCTGTACAAACGAGCATTGTATCAAAGAAGACACCTAAAGATTGAAGTAATCCTTGCTTTACTGGATGTGGTACAGCAGCAGTAGCGGCCGCGTTTGGTGCTGAACCCATACCTGCTTCGTTAGAGAATAAACCACGCTTTACACCTTGTAAAATCGCTGTACCTACCGCACCGCCTGCAACTTGTTCTATTCCGAATGCACTTTTAATAATAGTACCAATCATTGGAATGATTTGATCAAAATTCATGAGTAAGATAACTAAAACTATAACAACATAAATGATAGCCATTATTGGAACAATTAAAGATGATAACGTTGCGATACTACGTACACCGCCAAAGATAATGATTGCTGTAATGACGGCCAAAATAATACCAGTAATAACTGGACTAATATGATATTGTGTTCTCAAAGATTCAGCAATGGTATTTGATTGAACAGTGTTAAATACAAATGCAAACGTAACAGTAATTAACACAGCAAATGTGATACCAAGCCATTTTTGATTTAAACCTTTGGTTATGTAGTAAGCTGGGCCTCCTCGGAAGCCACCTTCTTTATCATGGACTTTATAAACTTGTGCGAGTGTCGCTTCAATAAATGCACTCGCAGCTCCAATAAATGCGATAATCCACATCCAAAATACTGCACCAGGGCCACCTAACACAATAGCTGTTGCTACACCAGCGATATTTCCTGTTCCCACACGTGAACCTGCACTAATGGCAAATGCTTGGAAAGGCGAGATCCCTTTCTCTCCACTTTTCAATGTTTCTGGTTTTTCAACTAATGCTTTAAACATTTCAGGTAACATGCGAAGTTGAACAAATTTAGAACTAATAGTAAAGAAAATACCTACCGTCAGCAACAAACCTATTAAATACTGTGACCAGATTAAATCATTTCCAACTTGGACGACAGATTTAAACCAGTCAGGTATTAAACTATCAAAATCTCTCAATTAAATCCCTCTCATCAAAATTATTGTTGTGATATACATTACAAGAGATTTATGTTACAACGATTAAGATTAAAAGTGCACATATTAAGCCTGTTTCACTTTTATATTCTTATCATCAACATAAATCTCTTGCGAATTATAAATAGTTAAATATTAAATTAATTTTATCATCTTATGAATTAATTGAAAACAAAAATTTTTAAATCATATTAATTTATTATCATTGATTTTACGTTGCCAAACTCAGTTGTATCAACTACAAATGACCCATTTGTATATTGTTCAGAAAGATGAATATTAGAAATTTCACCTGTTTCAGCATGCTTATCTGAATAAAGTGTATAGTATGTTTCTCCTTTGACAACATGCGCAGCTACAATACGATGTGGATTTTTTTTCAATTCTTTTAAAAGTGTAATACCTCTTTGTGCACGTTTAGCATCTTGCAATATATCTTTAGAAATACGTTTTACTGCTCCTCTTTGTGTAGCCATAATTATTGAATTATTTTTATCAACAATACTAGTCATGATAACATAATCTTCATCTTTTAAATTGATAGATTTCACACCAGCCGCTCTCAATCCAGTATCTGAAAGTTCTCCTGTAGAATACGTTAATGCCATGCCTTTATGTGTAATAACAGTAATCATTTGTTCTTGAGTTATACGAAGTACATTTACTATTTCATCTTCATTTTTTAATTTGGTTGCAATTAGCGGCTTATTAAATCGTGTTGTTTTAAACAACGATTGATTACTCTTTTTAATCATGCCATTACGAGTTGCCATAATATAGAACGCTTTACCATCAAATGTTTTTTCGTTAAATACATCTATAATTCTCTCGCTTTCTTCTAGAGGCACAATTTGTGATACATGCTGTCCTAATTCTTTCCAACGCACATCTGCAATTTTATGGATTGGAATAAAGAGATATCTTCCTTTATTCGTAAATACTAAAGCTGTATCTTGAGTATTTACAGTTTGATATTTGAGTAGACTATCTCCTTCTTTTAAACCTACTTCGGTCACACCACTTGCATTAAAGCTACGAGTAGACGTACGTTTTATATATCCATGTCTAGTCACACTTAAAATAACTTCTTCACTTGGCACAATAACTTCTTTATCGATTTTAATTTCTGATATTTCCGCTTCTATTGAAGATAAACGTGACATTTTAAAACGTTTACGAATATCTGTAAGTTCGTCTTTAATAACATTTAATAATGCGTCGTGATTATCAAGTATATTTCGGTATTCTTTAATTAATTTTTGTAGTTCTTCATGCTCTTTCTCAAGCGCAATAATATCAGTATTAGTTAAACGATATAATTGAAGCATCACAATAGCTTCTGCTTGTGCTTCAGTAAAGTCAAATTCATTTACTAAATTATCTTTTGCATCTTTTTTATTTTTAGAATGACGAATTAACGCAATCACTTCATCTAGTATAGATAAAGCTTTCATAAGCCCTTCTACTATATGCATACGCTTTTCAGCATGATTTAAGTCATATTTTGTGCGATTAGCTACAACTTCAATTTGATGGTTTAAGTAGCTATCAATAATTTCACGTAGTCCCATTAATTTCGGACGTCCATCACTGATGGCAACCATATTAAAATTATAAGTAATTTGTAAATCAGAATTTTTATATAAATAGTTTTTAATAGACTCTGGATTGACATCTTTTTTAAGTTCAATAGCAATTCTTAAGCCTGTACGATCAGTTTCGTCACGTACTTCAATAATGCCATCTACTTTTTTATCTGCACGAAGTTCATCAATACGTTTCACAAGTGAACTTTTATTCACTTCATAAGGAATTTCTGTCACAATTAATTGTTTACGACCATTTCTTAATGATTCTTCTTCTACTTTTGAACGAACAACAATTTTTCCTTTTCCTGTTTCATAGGCTTTTTTAATACCATCAATACCTTGAATAATGCCACCTGTTGGAAAATCAGGACCTTTGATATATTTCATTAATTGATTTACTGAAATATTAGGGTTATCAATATATTTTAATGTTGCTTGAATTACTTCACCTAAGTTATGCGGAGGAATATCAGTAGCATATCCTGCTGAAATACCAGTCGAACCGTTTACCAGTAAATTGGGAAATCTTGCCGGTAACACCATAGGTTCAAGTGTCGTATCATCATAGTTTGGTACAAAAGATACGGTTTCTTTGTTAATATCACGAACTAACTCTTCAGAAAGTTGACTTAATTTTGCCTCTGTGTAACGCATCGCAGCAGGTGGATCATTATCAATGCTACCATTGTTACCGTGCATCTCAATCAATACATGTCGTAACTTCCACTCTTGACTTAAACGCACCATTGCATCATACACTGAAGAATCACCGTGTGGATGATATTGTCCAATAACATCCCCTACAGTTTTTGCACTTTTACGGAAATTTTTATCATACGTATTGCCACTGCTATACATAGCAAATAAAATTCTACGTTGAACAGGTTTTAAACCATCACGTACATCTGGTAACGCACGTTCTTGAATAATATATTTACTATATCTTCCAAAGCGATCACCAATTACATCTTCAAGTGATAGGTCTTGAATTATCTCACTCAATTGACTTCCTCCTCATCATATTCTTCAGTATCAAGTATTTGAACTTCTGTATTATCTAAAATACTTTGATCTTCTTGCATTCCAAATTCAACATGACTTTCAATCCATTCACGTCTTGGTGCAACTTTATCTCCCATTAATGTTGTTACACGTTTAGAAGAACGCACTTCATCATCGATTTGCACTCTAATCAATGTTCTTGTATCAGGATTCATTGTAGTCTCCCATAATTGTTCGGGATTCATTTCACCTAAACCTTTATAGCGTTGTAAAGTAAACCCTTTACCTAATTGTTTTTGAAGTTTTTCTAATTCGTCATCTGTCCAAGCATATTCCACTTTTTTAGATTTCCCTTTACCTTTTTCTAATTTATATAGCGGAGGTAATGCAATAAAAACACGCCCTTCTCGCACAAGAGGTCTCATATATTTAAAGAAAAATGTTAATAATAAGACTTGGATGTGGGCGCCATCTGTATCAGCATCAGTCATAATAATAACTCTATTATAATTACTATCTTCTAATTTAAAATCGTTACCAACGCCTGCACCAATTGTATGAATAATTGTATTAATTTCTTCATTTTTGAAAATATCTTCAAGTTTTGCTTTTTCAGTATTAATCACTTTACCACGTAAAGGTAAAATAGCCTGGAATTTTCTATCTCTTCCAAGTTTAGCTGAACCACCTGCTGAGTCCCCTTCGACAAGATATAATTCATTTTTCTCAGTATTTTTACTTTGAGCAGGGGTTAACTTTCCTGATAATAATGTATCTTTACGTTTGTTTTTCTTACCAGAACGTGCATCTTCCCGTGCTTTACGGGCCGCTTCTCTCGCTTGTTGAGCTTTAATAGCTTTTTTTACAAGAGATTTAGATAATTGACCCTTTTCTTCCAAATAATAAGGTAATTTTTCAGAAACAACAGAATCAACTGCACTACGCGCTTCAGACGTTCCAAGTTTAGATTTAGTTTGTCCCTCAAATTGCAATAACTCTTCTGGAATACGTACAGAAATCACTGCAGTTAATCCTTCTCTAATGTCATTACCATCTAAGTTTTTATCTTTAACTTTAAGTTCATTAATGCGACGTGCGTAGTCATTAAATACGCGTGTCATTGCCGTTTTAAATCCTACTTCATGAGTTCCGCCATCTTTTGTACGTACATTATTAACAAAACTTAATATACTTTCAGAATATTGATCGTTATATTGAAAAGCAACATCTACTTCGATTCCATTTGCGGCACCTGTAAATGTCGTAACATCATGTAACACTTCTTTACCTTCGTTTATATAACTTACAAATTCTTTAATACCTTCTTCATAATGATAAACATCCTCACGTTCTTTTCCATCACGTATGTCTTTCAATGTGATTTTTAAGTTTTTTAATAAGAAAGCTGATTCTTGTAAGCGCTCACTTAATGTATCAAAATTAAATGAGGTTGTTGCTTTAAAAATACTTGGGTCTGGTTTAAATGTAACTTTTGTACCTGTTTTCTTAGTTTTCCCCACTTTTTCTAAACCAGAAGTTGGAATACCGCCATCTTTAAAGGATTGCTTATAAATTTGTCCATCTCGATGAATTTCGACTTCTAACCATTCACTTAATGCATTAACTACAGAAGCACCAACACCGTGAAGTCCTCCAGAAGTTTTATATCCACCTTGCCCAAATTTACCTCCAGCATGTAATACTGTAAAAATAACTTCTACAGTAGGTTTACCTGACGCATGCATTCCAGTTGGCATACCTCTCCCATTATCTTCCACTGAAATGCTATTATCTTTATTGATTGTTACATCAATTTCATTACCATGACCATTTAAAACCTCATCGACGGAGTTATCGACAATTTCATATACTAAATGGTGTAATCCACGTTTATCAGTTGATCCAATATACATGCCTGGACGTTTTCTAACTGCTTCAAGTCCTTCTAATACTTGAATCGAATCATCTGAGTAATGATTTGTCTTTTTTGTTGCCAATGCGTTCTCCTCCTACAAACGTACGTTCGTTTTTTTAACTTTACAATAGTTATTCTTATATAAAACGCATCAAAATGCAAGTAAGAGTTATATTTAACTTAATATAATAAAGGGTTTTTTTAATTTTCAATCGTTGTATGGAACACTTTGTGATAAAATATAGCTACATTATATAAGGGATGTGTAAACGAATTATGATGATAGTTCTCATGTTGATTTTAAGCTATCTCATTGGAGCTATTCCAAATGGTTATGTTATAGGAAAACTTTTTTTAAAAAAAGATATTAGACAATTTGGAAGCGGTAATACTGGTGCTACAAATAGTTTTAGAGTTTTAGGTAAACCAACTGGATTTATCGTTACTTTTTTAGATATATTTAAAGGATTCATTACTGTATTTTTCCCAGTATGGTTTCCAGTGCATGCTAATGGCCCTATTAGCACATTCTTCACACATGGCTTAATTGTAGGTATTTTTGCAATACTTGGTCACGTTTATCCTATTTATCTTAAATTTAAAGGGGGTAAAGCTGTAGCCACAAGTGCTGGAGTTGTATTAGGCGTTAATCCAATCTTACTTTTAATTTTAGCAATCATATTCTTTGGAATTTTATATTTAACAAAGTATGTATCATTATCAAGTATTGTTGCAGCCATTAGCTGCGTAATATGTTCATTAATTATTCATGATTACATATTATTTGGAATGAGTGCTTTTGTATCAATTATTTTGATTTTTAGACACCGTTCTAATATTGTTAGGATTTTTAAAGGTGAAGAACCTAAAATAAAATGGATGTAGAATAGGAGTTTCATACACTAAATGCGAATAATCGTATTTAGCCCACGAGAAATGGCTCATGTTTGATATGGATGATATTATGCTATAATTCAAGCAGTTTCTACATGATAAATATTATAATGATTAATATAAAGGATGGTTCATACAATGAAAATCAACTTGACTGATGAAGCAGTTGAATGGTTTAAAAGTGAATTAGATTTACCAAAAGAGAATAAAATATTACAATTTTACGTGAGATATGGTGGAGAATTTCAGCTTAAACAAGGTTTTAGCCCAGCATTTCGAGTAGAACCGATCAATGACGTTGAGATAGGTTATCGTGAAAATTATAATAATTTAACTATAGTAGTTTCAGAAGATGACTTATGGTACTTTGAAGATCATGATATTATCGTTGAAAAAGTAGACCATGAAGATGAAATTGCTTATTCTACAATTAATTAAAAAAAGAGACTGGGACATAATCCCTAACAAAATAGCCAGTAAATGAGTGTATTATAAATTCATTTACTGGCTTCTTTATTTACAATACTACGTATTGTTGAATCGCTTTCTTAGGGGACAGCTTCAGCCTGTAGTCTTCAGCTTGTCCTGTTCCCTCAAGAGTCTCGCCAAAACACTTTGTATTTATATATAATTTTACATTGAAATACTAAAAAAATAAGGCACTTTCGTATAATTTAATAAATATCACTAAACTAAATTAACGAGGTGTCTTATGTATAAAGAATATAATATGACTCTACTAATGGAAACGTCAATTCTTATACCCACAAATGATATTTCACGACATGTAAATGATATTGTAGAAATCATTCCTAAGACTAAATTCGATGAATTCAGACGTCATCGTGGTGCAACATCATACCATCTAAAAATGATGTTAAAAGTCATTCTATATGCCTACACGCAATCTGTGTTTTCAGGACGTAAGATAGAAAAATGACTGAATAATATCATTCGAATGATGTGGCTATCACAAAATCAAAAACCTTCTCATAAAACGATGAATTGATTTAGAGTCAATCCAAACGTAGATGCTTTATTAACATCATTATTCATTCAATTTCATAGTCATTTTTTGAAACAACATCTTATAGATGATTTGGCCATTTTTATTGATGTACGAAAGTTGAGACGAATGCCAATCGATATACATTTGTATGGAAAAGAATATTCAAAATCATGAGTCAAAAATGAATGCAGATTTTAAAGCACTCTATCATGAATTGGTGACAAATAAAATCATACCTGAGATTAAAAAAGGTCACGATAATGACTAAACAAAAGAAAAAATAGATTTGATTGATAGTCATTTAGATAAAGACATCGAAGATTTAAATCAATATATCGATAATGAAAAATGTACTAAAATAAGAAAACAATACAAAAAGAAAATTAATGAGTACTCTGAGCGAAAGCATAGATATGAAGTCCAAAAATCTATTTTAAAGGATAAAAATAGTTATTCTAAAACAGACCATGATGCCACATTTATGAGAATGAAAGAAAATCATATGAAAAATGGACAACTCAAGCCAGGGCACTAAATAGTGACAAATTCTCAATTTGTTTTATCTTATAATATGTATCAAAATCCGATTAATACAAGAACGATGATACCATTTTTTAATTCAATGCAAAAATAAGTAAAAAAATAATGCAAAATTATGATTGGGAATATTTTAAAGCCCAAATTAATAAAAAGCTTTCAGAACCAAAAACAAAAGCCATCTACAGTCAAAGAAAAATTGATGTGGAGCCTGTTTTTAGATTTATGAAGCTATTTTAAGGTTCACTCGAATGTCAGTTCGAGAGATAAATAAAGCCAAAAGAGAACTAGGATTTGTGCTAATATTACTTAATATGAGAAAAGTAACAGCTCAACGAACTGAAAATAATCAAAAAATTATAAAAAAGACAATTTCTATATTATTTCAATAGAAATTGTCTTTTTTCACTTATCCAGAAACTTTTTGTCCCGGAATCTTTTTTTATATATTCAAATCGCTATGTTTTGTAATTTCTAATTGTTTACCATTATTGTTCAATGTTTCTACTTGGCTATATACTTGATGCCATTCTGGAAAATAACGATCTAGACGAATTGGTCTGAAGTCACTTGCTTTAATACATAAAAGTTGAGTAGAACCTGTAGTAGCTAATTCACCTTTTTCATTATATACTTCATAACAATATGTTGAACGTAATCTTGAATAATGTTCTACCCATGTTTTTACTTTAACTTTTTCAGGATAAAAAATTGATTTCTTATATTGAACTTGTAAATCTACTACGGGTGAGATGATGCCTTCTTTTTCCATATCTGCATAACTAAAACCTAATTTGCGAATATAATCAGTACGAGCAACTTCAAACCATGTAGCATAATTCCCATGATAAATTACTCCCATTTTATCTGTCTCTTGGTATCTCGCTTCAATTTCAGTCATACTATAAATCATATTTATGTACCTCTTTCCAATTAAGTTCACTTTCAATATTAACATAAAAAAAACACTTGACATAAACTTTCTGACTTACCACTAGTAGTGAAGTACCATGATGAAATTATCTGAGAAAAGAGGGATGCAAAATTCATTTTAAAATCGTCGTTCTACCCCAACCTGCGTTGGCCGCAGACTTTCTTAATGAAAGTCTTTATGTTGGGGCCCCGACCCCATCCTACGTTGGTCGCAGATCTTATTTATAAAACTCTCTATATTTTTGTCTTACTAGTATTAAAAAGCTTGATACAAGCGTTTTTTCAAAACAATCATTGATTACCAACGTATTAAAAATGCCTGAGACAATTATTAATGTCCCAGGCGCCTTAAATTATGTTCTAAATTTTAAATACTTTTTCGAACTTTTATATTATTTAGCAAGTTTATTTCTTAATACCATTTGTAAAATGCCACCATGACGGTAATAATCGATTTCAACTTGTGAATCGAAACGAACAATTACATCGAAATCAACCACTTCCCCATTTTCTTTTTTAGCATGTACTTTAATGATATCATGTGGCTTTACATTTTCATTAATATCTACAGAAATTTCTTCTTTACCATCTAGACCAAGTGAATCAGCTGATTCTCCGTCTTTAAATTGTAATGGTAATACACCCATCATGACTAAGTTAGAACGGTGAATACGTTCGTAGCTTTGTGCTATTACAGTTTTAACGCCTAATAAGTTAGTACCTTTAGCAGCCCAGTCACGTGAAGATCCCATACCATAATCGTTACCTGCTAATACTGCTAAACCTGTACCGTCTTCTTTATATTTCATTGCAGCGTCATAAATTGGCATAACTTCATCAGTTGGCCAATATGTTGTAAAGCCACCTTCTGTACCTGGTGCTAATTGGTTTTTAATTCTAATATTCGCAAATGTGCCACGCACCATAACTTCATGATTACCACGACGAGAACCATATGAGTTGAAATCACGAATAGGTACGTCATGATTTAATAAATATTTACCTGCTGGTGTGTCTTTACCGATAGCACCTGCTGGTGAAATATGGTCAGTTGTAACTGAGTCACCAAATTTACCCATTACACGCAAATCTTTTAATGGTTCAATTGTACCTGGTTCTTTTGATAAACCTTGGAAGAATGTTGGGTTTTGAATATATGTTGAATTAGGATTGAAGTCATATAATGGTGAATCTGTAACATCAATCTCATTCCACATTTCATTGTTATCATAAACATTTTTATATTCTTCTTTAAATAATTCAGGTGTTACAACACTATCTACTGTATCAGCAACTTCTTTAATTGAAGGCCAAATATCATCTAAATAAATATCTTGGCCATCTTTGCCTTTACCAAGTGGTTCATTCTGTAAATCAATATCTACAGTACCAGCTAAAGCGTACGCAACAACTAATTGAGGTGAAGCAAGATAGTTAGCTTTTACTAATGGATGGATACGACCTTCGAAATTACGGTTACCAGATAATACAGAAGTAACTAGTAAATCTTCAGTAGCAATAGCTTTTTCAATTTCTGGTAATAAAGGACCAGAGTTACCTATACAAGTTGTACAACCATAACCTACTAAATTAAATCCTAACTCATCAAGATAATCTTGTAATCCAGCATCACGTAAGTAACCCGTAACTACTTTTGAACCTGGTGCTAATGATGTTTTAACATATTCAGGTACTTTTAATCCTTTTTCAACTGCTTTTTTCGCAACTAAACCAGCACCTAACATAACGTAAGGATTAGATGTGTTTGTACATGACGTAATAGCTGCAATTGCAATATCTCCAGTTTTCATAGTTGTTTCTGAACCATCATTAAATTGAATATGAGCTGATTTATCAAATTCACTTTGATCTAGGCCATGGCCTTGGTTTCCAGCAGGAGCTGTTACAGATTTTTCGAATTCTTTTTTCATATCACTTAAGAAAATTAAATCTTGAGGACGTTTAGGACCAGATAATGATGCTTCAACTGTTGATAAATCTAAGTCAATGACATCTGTATAATGTGGATCTTCTTTATCTGATGTAAAGAACATATTGTTTTGTTGTAAATACGCTTTAACTAATTCTACATGCTCTTCAGAGCGTCCTGTTAATGTCATGTATTTAAGTGACTCTTCGTCAACTGGGAAGAAACCACATGTAGCACCATATTCAGGAGCCATGTTCGCAATAGTCGCACGATCGGCTAATGGTAAGTCTGCAACACCAGGGCCAAAGAATTCTACAAATTTGCCAACCACACCTTTTTTACGTAACTCTTGAGTTACTCGTAATGCTAAGTCAGTAGCAGTTGATCCTTGAGGTAATGAATTAGTTAAGCGTACTCCAATCACTTCAGGAATTGGGAAATATGATGGTTGACCAAGCATACCCGCTTCAGCTTCAATACCACCAACACCCCAGCCTAATACACCAATACCATTTATCATAGTTGTATGTGAATCAGTACCTACAAGTGTATCAGGGAAAGCAGTTTGTTCACCATCAACATCTCTTACATGAACTACTTTAGCTAAATATTCTAAGTTAACTTGGTGTACAATACCTGTTGCAGGCGGTACAGCATTATAATTATTAAATGCTTTTGTAGCCCAATTTAAAAATTGATAGCGTTCATAGTTTCTTTCAAATTCTAATTTCATATTGCGTTCTAACGCATCTGGATTTGCATAACTATCTACTTGTACAGAGTGGTCAATGACTAAATCAACTGGTACTTCTGGATTGATTTTATTAATATCTCCACCTACATCATTCATAGCTTTACGTAATGAAGCTAAATCAACAACTGCAGGAACCCCTGTAAAGTCTTGCAAAATAACACGTGACGGTTTAAAAGGCACTTCTCCTTCATTACCTTCTTTACCAAAATGGGCTAATGCTTTAATATGATCATCTGTAATAACAAAATCATCTTCTTGTCTTAATACAGATTCAAGTAAAACACGAATAGAATATGGTAATTCACTAATTTTAGTTAAACCTTGTTCTTCTAGACTTTTTAAATCATAATATGTATATGATTTACCTCGAACTTCAAACGTTTTTTTAGCTTGTTCTTTAATGTTAGAAGCCATTTTATTATCCCCCTTGAATATTAAAAATCCATAATTATATTCCTTTAAATAAATTGTATAATTATATGATTTTTAAAACAACTATATATTACTAAAATTCTAGAGATTTAGATTTTGGTTTTATAATCAGTAAATATAAGTAATACTTATCATATTACTTTTTACATATAAGTAAAAATTATTAATTGAGAATTGTTTTCAATGAAATGATAAAAGTAGTTTTTATTAAAAAAGGACCTTGAAAATACATTCATTTTGGACTGACCCCAATTAGTGGGAATGATATAAAAACACTTTCGTTGAATTCATATTAAAATGAATCATGCGGAGGT
>NZ_JBXWKZ010000028.1:0-30319 GCF_058191515.1 Staphylococcus sp. CoH_129_LAB_1
CCTGTAAAATACAGAGAATTAGCAGCCTAGAACATAGTGTTTTTATTAAGTTCCCATTTTAAGGGTTCAGTGCCTTCGTCAGATACTTCTTTTTTAATCAGTTTAAAATATTTATTGTTTATTGTGTTTAAATTACATGAAAAAAAGCGAGAATTTAATCCACCGAAGTGGTTATTCTCGCTTTTCTAATTTTTTATCTAAGAATATTTATAAAGTTAGTCTTAATTAAAGAACATTCGCATGTCCTTCAAAGATTTTACCTTGATTTGCATCAACAGTAACTAATAAGTCGTTTTTCAATTCTTTAGTTGCATTTTCAACACCAATAATAGTTGGAATTCCTTTTTCAAGACCAACGATTGCACTTGAAGATGTTATACCATTTTCTTCAGTAATTAAACCTGCAGCTTTATCAACATAAGGTACATAGCTTTCGTCTACTGAATTAGTCACAATAATTGATTCACTTAAATCTTTTCCTTCTAAATCACTAGCTGTTTTAGAAATAATTGTCTTACCAGTAGTAGAACCACGACCAACACCTTGGCCTTTAGCAATTTCATCTCCAACTAAATGTAATTTCATCATATTAGTTGTACCTTTTTCACCTGTTGGAACACCAGCAGTAATAATAATTAAATCACCATTGCCAACTTTTTCAGTTTCAACGGCTGTTGCTACTGCATTATTTAATAAATCATCTGTTGTTTTACGTCCTTTTTTAACAACAGGATATGCACCCCATACTAATGCTAATTGTCTTGCAGTATGTTCACTAGGTGTTACTGCAATAATATCTGAATGTGGACGATATTTAGATATTGTAATCGCTGTTGAACCACTTTCAGTTGCAGCTACAATTGCTTTAACATTTAAGTTTAGAGCAGTATGTGCTACAGACACACCAATCGCATTTACTAATGATGTTTCTACTAATTTAGTACGATCAGATAATAATTTTTTGTAATCTTGAGCAGCTTCAGCAGAAATTGCAATATTTCTCATTGTTTTAACTGCTTCTTCAGGATATTGTCCTGCAGCTGTTTCACCAGATAACATAACTGCATCTGTACCATCATAGATTGCATTAGCAACATCACTTGCTTCAGCTCTTGTTGCACGCGGATTACGTTGCATTGAATCAAGCATTTGAGTTGCAGTAATAACAGGTTTTCCTAATTTATTACATTTTCTAATTAAATCTTTTTGAACGATTGGCACAGATTCAGGTGGAATTTCAACACCCATGTCACCACGAGCAACCATTAAACCATCAGATACTTCTAAAATTTCTTCGATATTGTCAATACCTTCTTGGTTTTCAATTTTAGGGAAGATAGTAATATTATCATTATTTTCTTGTTCTAAAATTTCGCGAATATCTAATACATCACTAGGACGACGTACAAAGCTTGCTGCAATGTAATCAATATCTTCTTTAATACCAAATTTAATATCTGCAGCATCTTTATCAGTGATACCAGGTAAGTTTACTTTAACACCAGGTAAGTTTACACCTTTTTTGTTTTTTAATTCACCAGTATTTAAGATTTCACATTTAACTTCGCCTTTATCTTTATCGATGTCTTTAACTTGTAATTCTACTAAACCATCATCTAATAAAATGTATGAACCAACTTGAACGTCATTAATTAAGTTTTCATATGTGACTGAGAATTTTTCAGGTGTACCTTCAACTTGAGACATACTCACAATAACTTCTTTACCTTTTTCAAGTACAATTAAACCGTCTTTCATATCATGTGTACGAATTTCAGGTCCTTTAGTATCTAATAAAATACCAATAGTTTTACCTAATTTTTTAGATACTTTACGAATTGAATCAATACGTGCTTTATGTTCTTCATGACTACCATGAGAGAAATTTAAACGCGCAACGTTCATTCCAGCATTCATTAATTTTTCTAACATTTCCTCAGACTCTGAAGCAGGTCCTATAGTACATACAATTTTAGTCTTTCTCATTATAAAAGCCTCCTAAATTAAATAGATAATTCTTTTGCTAAGTCATAAATACGAGTGTTGAATTTATGGCTTTCATTATTGAAAATTTCATCAAATGGTGTTGCAGTAAGTTGGTTATTTTGAATACCTACGCCGAATCCTGTTTGACCTTGCATTAACAATTCTACAGCATAACCGCCTAATCTTGAAGCAAGCACTCGATCTACACCAGATGGACTACCACCACGTTGGATGTGACCAAGAACAGATACACGTGCATCAACATTGATATATTTAGTTAATTGTTCTGCACATTCATGGCCGCTCATACAACCTTCTGCTACCATAACGATAGAATGTTTTTTTCCACGTTTAATACCACTTTCAATTTTTTCAGCAACATCTTTAATATCTGTTTGCTCTTCTGGAACTAAGATTGTTTCAGCACCTACTGACAATCCAGCCCACAGTGCTAAATCACCACAATCACGTCCCATTACTTCTACAACAAAAGTTCTCGCATGACTTGAAGCAGTATCTCTGATTTTATCGACACAGTCAATAATCGTATTTAATGCTGTATCGAAACCAATAGTAAAATCAGTACCATTAATATCATTATCAATTGTTCCAGGAATACCAATTGTTTTTATATCGGTTGTTTCTTCGCTAATACGTTGAGCACCTCTATAACTGCCATCTCCACCAACAACTACTAGTCCTTCAATACCATGCTTGTGTAAATTCTCAATACCTTTTTGTCTTACACTCGCATCTTTAAACTGAGGACATCTAGCAGAATATAGAAAAGTTCCTCCTCGTTGAATCGTATCTCCAACACTTCCTAATTCGAGTTTATGAATATTATCATCAAGTAAACCTTGATAACCCTGATAAATACCAAAAACTTCGATATTATTATAAATTGCTTTTCGTACGACTGCTCTAACAGCAGCATTCATGCCTGGTGAATCTCCACCACTTGTTAATACCGCAATTCTCTTCATAGCGACATACCCTTTCCTAACTATAATAATCTTCATGTATAAATTACCATAATTTTATTATCTATTCCATTAATATTGATAGATTATATATATGTAAACGTTTTAAATTTTAAATTTAATTTATTCAAAAAAAATGACTAGAAATTTAATTAAAATTTCTAGTCAATCTGTATTAATTAATGAAAGTGCCTATGTTTCTAAACTTATTAAATCGATGCTCCGCAAGTGCTTGACCATCTAATTTATTTAATTCATTAAGCTGATGAATAAAAGATTGTTTAATTTGTTTTGCTTGAAAAATAATATCTCTATGAGCTCCACCTTGTGGTTCATTTATCACTTCATCTACCACTTTTAAATCTAATAAATCTTTTGCAGTAATTTTCATTGTTTCAGCAGCCATTTTTGCTAATGAGCTATCTTTCCATAGTAATGCTGCTGCCCCTTCTGGAGAAATAACAGAATAAGTGCTATTTTCAAGCATTAATAATTTGTTAGTTATACCAATTCCAAGCGCACCGCCACTTCCACCTTCACCAATGACAATACTAATCACAGGTACTTTGAGCGAAGCCATCTCAATTAAATTTTTGGCAATAGATTCACTTTGTCCACGTTCTTCAGCTGCTTTTCCTGGATATGCACCTTTTGTATCAATAAACGTAAAAATAGGACGATTAAATTTTTCAGCTTGTTTCATTAAGCGTAAAGCTTTACGGTATCCTTCAGGATGAGCCATTCCAAAATTACGATAAATATTATCTTTAGTATCTTTTCCACGTTGTTGACCTATTACAGTTACAGGTTGATTATCTAAATAACCTATACCGCCAATCATAGCAGGATCATCTCTGAAATTACGATCTCCATGTAATTCAATAAATGAATCAAAGATATGTGGAATATAATCAAGTGTTGTTGGTCTTTCTTGAAGTCTTGCAATTTGTACTCGATCCCAAGGTTTTAAATTAGTATATATTTTTTTCCTTTCTCTTTCCAAAGAGGCTTCTAACAAGTCAATTTCATCTTGCAGGTCGACATCATTTTTTTCCTGAGATTCCTTCAATGAATTAATCTTTTCTTTAATTTCATATAATGGTTTCTCGAAATCAAGCATTTGTTTTCACCTCTTGATGTAGTTTTAAAATTTCAGAAAGTGTTGCTTTCATATCTTTTCTATGCACAACTTTATCTAATTGACCATGTTCTAATAAGAACTCAGCAGTTTGGAAATCTTCTGGCAATTTTTCGTTAATTGTTTGTTCTATCACTCTGCGTCCAGCAAAACCAATTAAAGCTTTAGGTTCGCTTAAATTAATATCACCTACAGAAGCAAAACTAGCTGATACACCACCAGTAGTAGGATGTGTTAAATATGAAATATATAATAACCCAGCATCAGAATGTCTTTTTAATGAAACACTTGTTTTACCCATTTGCATTAATGAAATAATACCTTCTTGCATTCTGGCACCACCACTTGCAGAAAATAAAACAAAAGGTAAACGATGTTCTGTACAGTAGTCAACGATTCTACAGATTTTTTCACCTACGACTGATCCCATACTTCCCATTCTAAAGCGCGAATCCATAACAGCGACACCATATTTTACACCATCTAGTGTAGCTGTTCCAGTCACGATAGCTTCATTTAATCCAGTTTTCTTTTGATCTTTTTCTACTTTTTCTTGATAACCAGGAAAATCTAAAGGATTAGAAGAAATCATTTCTTTATCAAATTCATTGAAAGAATTTTCATCAGAAATTGCTTCTATTCTTTTATATGCAGGCAATGCGATATGATGATCACAATTAAAGCATACGTTTAAATTTTCAGTTAATTCTTTTGTATACATTATTTTTTTACAATTAGGGCATTTAGTCATTATACCCGCTGGTACGTCATTTTGTTTAGAATCCGGCACCGTTAAATATTTCTTTTTCTTACTACTTCTATTAAAAAAATCTTTAAACATGCGTAAACCTCCGCATAACTTACTCAATAATTTCGTTATATTAAATAGCTACTTTTAAATTTTCTTTATTTTAAATCTGTTAACTTCATTGTTTTATCATATACGTCTTGAGGATCCACTTCAATACGTGCAACACCTGATTCCATAGCAGCTCGTGCTACATCTCGTGCCACTGATGGAGCCACTCTTTTATCGAATGGTCCTGGAATGCAATAATCTGGATTTAATTCACTAGTATCAATTAAATTTGCAATTGCTTCAACTGCTGCTTTTTTCATGTTTTCATTTATATGTGTAGATTCAGTATCTAAGGCACCTCTAAAAATACCTGGAAAAGCTAACACGTTATTAATTTGATTTGGAAAATCAGAGCGTCCTGTTCCTACTATTTTAGCTCCTGCCTCTTTTGCGTCATCAGGTTTGATTTCTGGATTTGGATTTGCCATCGCAAAAATAATTGAATCATCAGCCATTGATTTTACCATATTTTTAGAAAGTAAACCCGCAATTGAAACACCAATAAACACATCTGCATCTTTAATCACATTTTCTAATGAATCATCGATTTTATCTTTATTTGTAAACTTGGCCACATACTCTTTAGTTTCATTCATACCATAAGAGCGCCCTTCGTAAATTGCTCCTTTAGAATCACACATAATAATATTTCTAACTCCATATGCATCTAACAATTTTACAATTGCTATACCTGCAGCACCGGCGCCATTCACCACAACTTTAATATCTGAAATATTCTTATCTACGATTCTTAATCCATTAATTAAACCAGCCATTGTTACTATTGCTGTGCCATGTTGATCATCATGAAAAACAGGTATATTTGTTTCTTTTTTTAATCTTTCCTCAATTTCAAAACAACGAGGCGCTGAAATATCTTCTAGATTAACTCCTCCGTAATTAGGAGAAATTAATTTTACTGTTCTAATAATTTCTTCAGTATCTTTTGTGTCTAAAGCAATCGGTACGCCATTAATACCAGCAAAACTTTTAAATAATACTGCTTTACCTTCCATTACTGGTATACTGGCAGCAGCACCAATATTTCCTAAACCGAGCACAGCTGTTCCATCAGAAACAATAGCCACTGTATTCCGTTTAATTGTATAATCATAGACAGTTCTTGGATCTTCATGTATCTCTTTACATGGTTCTGCTACCCCTGGGGAATAAGCTAAACTCAGTTCTTCCTTATTGGTTACTTTAACATTAGGTGTAATTTCTAATTTACCTTGATTTTCTTTATGCATTTGCAGTGCATCGTCTCTCAAAGACATTCAATCAACCCCTAATTTTATTTTTGATTAGATTACTTTCGACAAAAAGAAATTTTATAACGATTAAATTTAATTTTTATATGATACATATTACTAAATTAAGAGATTAAAAAAATTAATAAAATTATTAGTCTACTTTAAGACCATCAACTAACTATATCATAATTTTTTTGCATATAAAAGCTATATAATTCTGATGTCGCTAGGCTTGAACATCTTTATAAACCTTTCCATTTGCTTTATTTCTTTTTGTAAAAATCCTATAAATTGAGTTTGTTGTTGAACTTCATTCAATAAAACTACTTCTAACTCACTATTCGTAGATTTATCTACTAAGAATGATTTAATATCTTCTAATTGATTGACGTTTCTAATCATTATTTTTTTAGCTCGAGTTAATTTGTTACTTTCAAAATCGTTAATTGTATCAATATTTTGAATAATAATTTGTCTCTTTTGATTTCGTTCTTCGAATTTGCCATGAACGACTAGAATATCATTTTGTTGTTGGATTATAGTTTCATATTGTTTGTACTTGTCTGGAAATAAGACACCGTCAATGGTTGTCCTACCATCATCTAGAACTAAGAAAGCCATAGGTTGTCCATTTTTTGTTCTAATTTGCTTGAATTGATTGATTTGAACAAGTATAGGTTGATAATCCGAGCTATTATTAATGGTAAATATACCTAAAAATTGTTTATTATAAAACATTTTTTCAACTGGATGGTTAGAAATATAAAAACCTAAATATTCTTTCTCATAAGCACTAATCATTTGATCACTGAACTCTTCTTTATCTTCATATGACTGTTTCGGTGTTAACATATTAAATATAAATTCATCTTGTTCAACATTTGAAACTTGATCAATAACTTCATCAATTGTAGATAATAACGTTGATCTAGTCTTACCAAATGAATCAAATGCACCTACACATATTAATGCTTCTAGTAATTTTCTAGTTTTAATTCTTTTAGGAATTCTTCTTGTGAAATCAAAAAAATCTTTATATAATCCATTTTCATATCGTTCTTTTACAATAGATTTAACGCTTTGATATCCCACACCTTTTATTGCTCCCAAAGATAAATAAATATTTTTTTTCGTTGCTTTGTAAAACCAATGACTGTTATTAATATCTGGAGGTAATATATTTAAGTTTTGTATTTTAGCCTCTTCTATTATCATTGCTGTTTTTGTTTCATTACCTACAACATTACTGAGAATATTCGCGTAAAAATAATTAGGATAATGCACTTTTAAATAAGCCATGATATATGCGATTTTAGAATAACTCACAGCATGAGCTCTTGGAAAACCGTAATCCGCAAACTTTAATATTAAGTCGAAAATACGTTCACTAATTGATAAATCATAATTATTACTAATGGCACCTTCAATAAAGTGTTGACGTTCATTTTCTAAAATAGCTCTATTTTTTTTACTCATTGCACGTCTTAATATATCTGCTTGACCGTAGCTGAAATTAGCGAATTGACTAGCAATTTGCATAATTTGTTCTTGATAAATAATGACACCATATGTCTTTTTCAAAATTGGTTCTAAATCAGGATGTAAATACTTAATTTCACTCTGACGATGTCTTCTTGAAATGTATGTAGGTATTTCTTGCATCGGACCAGGTCTATACAATGATGTTACAGCAACAATATCTTCAAAATGTTCAGGTTGTAATTCCATTAATACTTTTCTAACACCTTCTGATTCCAATTGAAATATACCAGTAGTGTTTCCTAGAGATAGTAATTTAAATACTTTTTGATCATTAAGAGGAATTCGTTCTATATCAATATCAACATCTAAATCTTTTTTTAATTGAGTGATAATTTGATGAATAATTGATAAATTTCTAAGACCAAGAAAGTCAATTTTTAATAAACCCAATCGTTCTGCTTCATTCATTGTCCATTGAGTCAATATACCTGTGTCTCCACTTGTTAAAGGAGCAAAATTGTACAATGGTTTATCATTAATAATAATTCCTGCAGCATGGGTTGATGTATGACGTGGCAAGCTCTCTAGTTTTTTACTAATTTCAAACCATTTTTCGTGACGATAGCTTTTATGAACAAATGCTTTAAATTTTTCATTTTGATAGGCTTCTTCTAGTGTAATACCTAATTGATGAGGGATTAAATTCGATATTTCATTTAATGTTTTGTCGTCAAATCCCATAATACGTCCTACATCTCTCGCTACAGCCCTTGCTAATAAGTGACCAAAAGTGACGATACCTGATACGTGATATTGACCATACTTTTCTTGTACGTACTGAATCACTTTTTCTCTTTTCGTATCCTCAAAATCGATATCTATGTCTGGCATAGTGACACGTTCTGGATTTAAAAAACGCTCGAATAATAAATCAAATTTAATTGGATCAATAGTCGTGATACCTAATAAGTAACTAACTAAAGATCCTGCAGATGAACCACGCCCAGGTCCAACCATCACATCATGCGTTTTTGCAAAATGTATTAAATCGCTCACTATCAGAAAATAATCTTCGAAACCCATGTTTGTTATTATTGAATATTCATGCTGTAATCGATTAATATACCGCTGATCTTTATCTAATTTAAATTCTTTAAGATGATATTTTAACTTTTCTAAAAGATAGGATTTAGCACTTTGTTGATTAGGCGTTTTAAAGTTAGGCAATAGATTTTGATGGTATTGAATTTCTGCGTTACACTTATCAGCTAAAGCCTTTGTATTAGCTATTATTTTTTTAGGCAATTGAAGTTCTTTAATATTTTCAATAGTTGGAAAATATTCATGACCATCTTTGATATCATTTACTAAATCCAATTTTGTATTATTTTTTATTGCTTCTAAAGCAGGTATTGTATCTGCATCTTCAGGATTTAGATATCTTGCATTATGAAGAAAGATAATTCTATCATCAGAAAAATCTAATTGACTTGTGTGATTTATAAATACTGAATCATGATTCTTTAATGATTGAATTAGTGATTGATGAGAAGAATTAGCATCCTTAAAAACAATCGCAAGATGGTGACTATATTTTTGTAACCATTTTAGGGGAATCGTAGCCTTTTGTTTCATATTAATCGCAGAAGAAAGATGATACAAATCATGTAGTCCTTTATTATTCTTTGCAAATAATACTGTTTCAACTGTGCTAATTTCATCAGAAACCATTACAGTCATACCAAATATTGGCTTAATCCCCTCATTAACACATGCATCATAAAACTTAGGGAAGCCATATAATACGTTCGTATCTGTAATTGCAAGTGCTTGATATTCATTTTCTTTTGCTTTCGATACGACATCATTAATTTTTAGACTTGAATATAATAAATCATATGTTGAATGAATATTCAAATGTACAAACATGTATGACTTCCTTTCTTAATTTAAAGTTTTTGTCGCAAAGCTTCACCTAAAGTCTCAAATTGTTCCCAATTTTCAACAGAAACTCCAGACGCATTTGGATGTCCTCCACCGCCAAATTGATTAGCTATATCATTAATAGTGATACCTTTAGAACGTAATCGACATCTAATTTGATTACCTTCATCAACACCAAACATCCATATTTTTAGACCTTTGATATCCGCTACTGTATTCACAAACTGAGATGCTTCGTTTGGTGCAATTTGAAATTGATTTAGGACATCTTTTGTAATCTTAATTTGGCAATATTGATGATCTTCACTTAATTGGAAGTTTTGTAAAATATATCCTTGAAATGGCAAAAGTTTTGGATCTTTTTCACCCATTTGATTTAATACATCGTTATGATTAAATGGAAATTCTAACAAACGACTAGCGACATTCATGGTATGTGGTGTAGTATTACTAAATAAGAAACGACCTGTGTCTCCGACAATTCCTAAATATAGAACACGTGCGACAGTTTCATCGATAATTTTAATATCATTAAAATGTGTAATAAAATCAAAAATAATTTCGCTTGTTGAACTCGCATTGGTGTCCACATAATTTATTCTTCCATATTGATCAGTAGCCGGATGGTGATCAATTTTAATTAAACCTTTACCTTGGTTAAATCTTTGATCATCGATACGAGGTGCATTCGCTGTATCACAAACAATCACGAGAGCATCTTGATATGTTTCATCTTTAACTATGTCTAAATCTCCAATAAATGCTAAAGAAGATTCTGGTTGTCCAACTGCATAAATAGACTTTTCAGGAAATTTCTGTTGCAAATAATATTTTAAGCCTAACTGTGAACCATATGCATCTGGATCAGGACGTACGTGTCTATGAATAATAACAGTTTCATATTTATCAATTTCATTCATTATTTTATTAAAAATTTCTACCATTTCTTTTCTCCTTTAATTTCAAAAACTATTTTAAATATCTTCAAACATTTGACATATAATCATTGCATTTGCAACCTTTTCATTTCTACAAGTCATTGTCACTTCTAATTTAGCAAAATTTCTTCCCACATCTAACATGTTATACGCTACGTAAATTGTACTTTCAATTGCGACATTTTTAATATAAATAATATTCAAGCTTTCAATCATAACATCTACTTTCTTATACTTACGCAATTCATGTTTAATTGTCTCTTCAATAATTGCGACACATACAGCTTTACTCAATGTACCATATTGATTTGTTAATACTGGTGAAATTTCGACAGTAGTCTCATCATGATTTATTGAGATGTGTTTAGCAATTTGATCGATAATGGTTTCTCCAATTTGAGGTTGTCTTCCAATTAATTGCATTGCTTTTAAAACATCATTCCGTGTAATAACACCTATTGCTTTTTTATTTCTTGTAGTGACGGGTAAAATTTCAATCCCATCCCAAATCATTATATGGGCACAATTGGCTACAGTAGTTGTTAATTCAACATTGATAGGTCGTCTTGTCATAACTTTATTAATCTTATCATCTTCGTTCATTTGAATAATTTCTTTACTCGTTACAATTCCTACAAGTTTCCAATCTTTATTTACTACTGGAAAACGAGAGTGTCCTGTTACTTTTGATCGAGAAATATAGTCATCTAAACCCATTTCATCAAAGATTACCGTCATATCATTGATTGGTTTTACGATATCTTCAACAATAAGTATCTCTTTTCGTATCATTTGATTATACATTGCTCTATTAATGATATTAGCTACTAAAAATGTATCATAGTTTGATGAAATAATAGGTAGTTCCTCTTTGTTTGCATAATCAATAATATTTTGAGCTGTGCTAAATCCACCGGTAATAAGTATACCGCTTCCTCTTTTTAATGCTTCCATCTGAACTTCAGGACGGTTACCTACAATCAACAACGTTTGATTTCCAATATACTTTACTACATCTTTTAGTTCCATAGCTCCTATTGCGAATTTACTAACAGTTTTATTTAAACCATTTTTTCCACCTATGATGTCACCTTCAATAATATTCACAATTTCTTGAAAAGTAAGATGTTCAATTTGTTCACGACTCTTTTTATCTATCCGAACCGTACCCACTCTATCGATGGTAGTTACAAAGCCAAGTTGACTAGCATCTTTGATTGCTCTATAAGCAGTCCCTTCAGAAACATTCATTACTTTGGCTATTTTTCTAACTGAAATTTTTTGTCCTATATTTAATGATTCTATATAAGATACAATTTGTTCATGTTTAGTCATTTTCAACCCTCTTCATTTTTAGACAATGTCTAATATATTATAACTTTTTTATTTATAAAAATCGATTTGAATGTGACAAAAGTATCAAAAACTGATATATCGGTATCATTTTGTTTTTAATATAAATAAATGCAGTTAATTTAAATAATAAAAATATATATTTGATGGAAATATTAAATCAATAAATATATAATTGAATTATAAGGAGGGATGACCTATGTATAAAAACATATTACTAGGTGTAGATACTCAATTAAAAAATGACAAAGCATTGAAGGAAATTTCAAAATTAGCTGGACCGGATACTGTTGTTACAATCATGAATGCGATTGGTGAACAGGACATCCAAGCCTCAATTAAAGGAGGTACTCACATCGAAGAATTGACACATCGTCGTGATCAAGGACTTGAACATACACGCCGTACTTTAAAAGAATACGGTATTGATTATGATCAAATCATCGTTCGTGGAAATCCAAAAGATGAATTGGTAAAACATGCTAATAGTGGTAAATACGACATTGTCGTATTAAGTAACCACAAAGTTGAAGAACAAAAGAAATTTGTTTTAGGTAGTGTTAGTCATAAAGTTGCTAAACGTGCTACTATCCCTGTTTTAATAGTTAAATAATTTTAATTAACTTATAAATTATATTTAAAATTATAAGAGGCAAATGTATCCTACTGATATGGATACATTTGTTTTTTTGTAAAAAAATTCCCTTCAAAGCTTTCATCTTCTAATGTCTACTTTGAAGGGATTAAGACTCAGGCTCATGCTATAGATTATTAAAACGTGACTTCATCACCTGGTTGTAAAATTTGTACTTCTCCTTGTGTTACTGCTTCTTTAAATTTCTCTGGATCTTGTTCAATTAATGGGAATGTATTGTAATGGATAGGAACAGAAATTTTAGGTTTAACCAATTCATTTATTGCATAACTTGCATCTTCAATCCCCATAGTAAAATTATCACCAATAGGAATAAAGCATACATCTACTGGATGTCGTTCAGCAATTAATTTCATATCGCTAAATAAACCAGTATCTCCTGCATGATAAATCGTTTTACCTTCTGCTTCAATGATGACACCCATTGGCATACCCAAATAAATAGGAATTCCATCTTCATTAGTATAACTTGAACTATGAAAGGCTTGAACAAATTTCACTGTACCGAACTCAAATTTATACTTACCGCCAATATTCATACCATGAGCATGTTCAATTCCATGGTAAGTTGTTAGATAGCCTTGTACTTCAGCAGAACCAATAACTGTAGCATGATTGCGATTAGCTAATTCAACCACATCACCAAAATGATCGCCATGTCCATGCGTTAAAATAATATAGTCCACATCTAATGTCTGCTCATCTAAATCACTTTTATCATTACCAGAAATAAATGGATCAACAATTACTTTTTTACCATTACTTTCAAAATAAATCGTTGATTGTCCATGAAATGAAAGTTTCATATATAGAACCTCCTATAACTTAATACTATTATTATACCCTGATAATTACATTTATAACTTGAAAACACTTTGAATTCATTTCTATTTAGACGTAAAATTAAATTGATTAAACTATAGGAGGATACGTATTATGACTAAAACAGACGAAATTATCGCAACATTAAAACATAAAAATGCCGATGCAGCATGGATTACTACTCCACTTAATATATTCTACTTCACAGGTTATAAAAGTGAACCTCATGAAAGATTGTTTGCGTTACTTATAACTTCAAATGGTGAATGCACATTATATTGTCCTAAAATGGAAGTTGAAGAAGTTAAGCATTCACCTTTTAATGGAAATATTGTTGGCTATTTAGATACTGAAAGTCCTTTCGATTTAGCACCCCATACATTTAATAAATTATTAATTGAAAGTGAACATCTCACTGTTAAACGTCAACGAGAACTGACAAATAACTTTAACGTTGAAACGTATGAAGATATCGATTTAACTATAAAAAAGCTAAGAAATATTAAAGATGAAAAAGAAGTTAAAAATATAAAAAAAGCTGCTGAACTTGCAGATAAATGTATAGATATTGGTGTTTCATTTTTATCTGAAGGCGTAACTGAAAGAGAAGTTGTAAATCATATTGAGAATGAAATTAAAAAATATGGTGTCAGTGAAATGAGCTTTGATACAATGGTATTATTTGGAGACCATGCTGCATCTCCGCATGGTACACCTGGAGATCGAACATTAGTTAAGAATGAATATGTTTTATTCGATTTAGGTGTAGTTTATAATCATTATTGTAGTGATATGACAAGAACTGTAAAATTTGGTGAACCAAGTAAAGAAGCAAGAACGATTTACGATGTGGTATTAAAAGCGGAACAAAGTGCCATTGAAGCAATTAAACCAGGAGTTCCTTTACAAAATATAGATAAAATTGCTAGAGACATTATTTCAGAAGCGGGGTACGGTGATTTCTTCCCTCATCGATTAGGACATGGACTCGGTTTAGAAGAACATGAATATCAAGATGTATCAAGTACAAATACAAATTTACTTGAAGCAGGTATGGTGATTACAATTGAACCTGGCATTTATGTACCTAATGTCGCTGGCGTCAGAATTGAAGATGATATTTTAGTCACTGATACTGGGTTTGAAGTACTTACACATTATAATAAGTAATTTAAAAGTTAAATCTCTCTTTTATATCAAAAAAGCGGAATAGGCACTCATATTCCGCTTTTTATTGAATTAATTTAGATTATTCTTTTAATGCATCTTCAATAGATGTATAAGTTAAATCAAAAGCTTCTGCAACACCTTTATTAGTTAAATAGCCTTTATACGTATTTAAACCTAATGAAAGAGGCTCATTTACTTTAAATGCCTCTTTATAACCTTTATTAGCAAGTAACTGTGCATAAGGTAAAGTAGCATTATTAAGAGCAATAGTAGAAGTACGTGGAACTGCACCAGGCATATTCGCTACTGCATAATGTACAACACCGTGTTTAACATAAGTTGGATCATCATGTGTCGTGATTTTATCAGTAGTTTCAAAGATACCACCTTGGTCAATAGCAATGTCGACTACTACTGCACCGTCTTTCATTTGTTTAATCATATCTTCAGTAACTAAACTTGGTGCTTTCGCTCCAGGAATTAATACTGCACCAATAACTAAGTCACTTTCTTTAACTGCATTTTCAATATTAAGTGGGTTAGACATTATTGTATTAACACGACCGTCAAACAAATCTTCTAATTCCGCTAAACGTTTAGGATTTACATCTAAAATAGTTACATCTGCACCTAATCCTAAAGCAATTTTAGCAGCATTTGTACCTGCTTGACCGCCACCAATAATGGTAACTTTTCCTTTTGGTACACCTGGCACGCCACCAAGTAGAATACCCATTCCACCGTTAATTTTTTGTAAAAATTCTGCACCAATTTGAGCTGACATACGTCCTGCAACTTCACTCATGGGTGTTAATAAAGGTAAAGAACGATCTGGTAATTGAACTGTTTCGTAGGCAATACTTACTACTTTATTATCAACTAATGCTTGAGTAAGTTTTTCCTCATTAGCAAGATGTAAGTATGTGAATAAGATAAGACCTTCTCTGAAATATTTATATTCTTCTTCTAATGGTTCTTTTACTTTAATCACCATGTCTACATCCCAAGTTGTTTTTGCATCATTAACTATTTCTGCACCAGCTTGTTTATAATCTTCGTCTTCAAAATATGAACCAGAACCTGCGTTTGTTTCAACAAGTACTGTATGTCCTTGTTCAACTAATGCATGTACACCACTTGGTGATAAACCTACTCTATTCTCATTATTTTTTATTTCTTTTGGAATACCGATTTTCATTCCATCCACCTCCACTTCTTATGGTAACGCTAAAGAAATGAAAGCGCAATCAACAAAAACGTACAGCGTACAACGTACAATGTACACATATTTGTTAAAATATAAATATTAAATATTCAGAAATTTATGTTAAAATATAATTAAGAAAAGCTAAGGGGGAATTAAGATGTTAACTTATAAAAACATTTTAATCGCAGTTGATGGTTCACACGAGGCAGAATGGGCTTTCAACAAAGCTGTAGACGTTGCTAAACGAAATGATGCTAAATTAACTATTGTTAATATTATCGATTCAAGAACTTACTCTTCTTACGAAGTGTATGATGCTCAATTCACTGAAAAATCTAAAGGTTTTTCTGATGAACTTTTAAAAGGTTATAAAGAAGTGGCTTCACGTGCAGGTGTTACAAATGTAGAAACTCGTCTAGAATTTGGATCACCTAAAGCTATTATACCTAAAAAATTAGCAAATGAATTAGGCGTTGACTTAATTATGTGTGGTACATCTGGATTAAATGCAGTAGAACGATTTATCGTTGGTTCTGTTTCTGAATCAATCGTTCGTCATGCCCCATGTGATGTACTTGTCGTACGTACTGAAGAAATTCCAGATGATTTCCAACCTGAAGTTGCAACTCCTGAATTTAGAAAACAATTTTCTTAATAAAGTAATATATTTAAATAAAGAGGCCTGAGACATAAGGATTTGTCTCAGACCTCTTTAATATGTTAAAGATACATCATCAGGGTGGGACCACAAATTCAACATGAATTTTGTCCTATTCCCCTGTTACGTTCTAAAAAACGATGAGATAAGTTTAATCTCATCGTTTTTTTAATATATCTTATAATTCACCGAATTTTACTGTGTCTCTTGCAATCATAACTTCTTCATTAGTTGGAACAACAGTTACTTTAACTGGAGAGTGTGGGTAATTTATAAAAGCTTCTTCACCGTGAGTAGATTCATTTTTCTTAGGATCCCAATAAACACCCATAAACTCTAAGCCTTCTAAAATTTTAGCACGTATTGGTGCTGAATTTTCACCGACACCTGCTGTAAAGACAATAACATCAACACCATGCATTCTAGCAGCATAAGAACCAATGTATTTGTGAATTCTAGAAGCAAAAATATCTAAAGCAAGTTCAGCTCGTTCATCGCCATTTGCAGCTTCACCTAATAAATCACGTAAATCACTTGAAGTACCAGAAATACCTAATAATCCAGATTCTTTATTTAAAACTGTTAAAACTTCATCAGCAGTTTTACCTGTTTTTTCCATAATAAATGGAATTAACGCTGGGTCAATATCTCCTGAGCGTGTACCCATTGTTACACCTGCTAACGGAGTGAAGCCCATTGATGTATCGATAGATTTCCCACCATCAATTGCAGCAATTGACGCACCATTACCAATATGACAAGAAATAATACGTAATTCTTCAATAGGTTTTTCTAAAATGTCAGCCGCACGTCGTGATACATATTTATGGCTTGTACCATGGAAACCGTATTTACGAATACCAAAATCTTCGTAATAGTTATATGGTAAACTATACAAATAAGAACTTTCTGGCATAGTTTGATGGAATGAAGTATCAAAAACCACAACATGTGGAATATTAGGTAATAACTTTCTAAAGGCACGAACTCCCATTAAGTTTGCAGGATTATGTAATGGCGCTAATTCACTTAATGACTCAATTTTTTCCTCTACTTCATCAGTGACTAGAGCAGATTTAGGGAATAATTCTCCGCCATGAACAACACGATGACCTGTTCCAGCGATGTCGTTAATATCGTTGATAATACCATGTTTTTGGAAGCTATCTAACATCATATTAATTGCTTCTTCATGATCTTTAATATCTTTAACTCTTTTTACTTTTTTACCATTTACTTCAATTGTAAATATTGAATCTTTAATACCAATACGCTCAATTAAGCCCTTTGTAACTAATTCTTCTTCAGGCATTCTAATAAGTTGGAACTTTAAAGAAGAACTTCCAGCATTAATCGCTAAAACTAATTTAGACATGATCCATTGTCCTCCAATTTATATATTAAATATTCATTTCTATTTAACCATTAACACAGAAGTAATTCAAGAATATCACAGTTTATTTTTTTGAATGATTTGTGTCCATCCATTCATTTAATTCATTAATAAAACCATGAAATTGATTAGGATTTTTAAAATCTGGAATATTAGCTAATAGCACTTCTACAGGCTTAGTTTCATTCACTTTTTTCTTTTGTAGTATTAAAATTGATTTGCGTGCATTTTCATTTTTAAACAATGTTTTGGGAAGGTTTAAAAATGCTTGCATTTCAGTTTCTGTAGCAATGAAATTTTGTAACTGTTTCACATGTTCATCTTCAAAAATATTACTAGGCACTACTAAGAAAGCATATCCACTTTGTTTTAAAGCATAGACGGCTTGTTCGATAAGTAAAAAGTGTGAATAACTATGTCCCTCTTTGAAACCAAGTTGCATTTCTTTACTACGTTCATCTAAAGGATAATATCCAATTGGAAAATCTCCAATAACAACATCTGCTTCCTCCAATGGTAATGGCATAATCGCATCTTGAGGATACACATCAAATGGTATTTCTAAAAAATTCGCAAGATGCACGCTAACTCTAGATAAAACAGGATCAACTTCAATTAAGTGGTGCATAACTTCTCTTTCTTTTAATACTTCATTCACCGTAGCACTTAAATGGCCAGCTCCACTTGCAATATCCACAACTTGTAATTCTTTATTATTTTCTGTAAATTTTTGTACTAAGAAACCTAAAATCAAACCAATAGAATCTGGTGTAATTTGATGATTTGCCTGAATATTTTCTTCTTGCAATAAGCTTAAATAAGCAAATTGAAATGCTTTTCGACGGTCTTGAAGTGTTGCTTGTTCTAACAAGGTACGCTGATTACGATATACATCTTCCATTGCTAAGCCTAGATTTTCTATAAAACTTTGCCCATTTTCTTCATTCAATGACTTAGCTTTATTATCTAAAGTACGGAATAACCTTTCCATAATTGTTTGTTCTTCTGCCATATTCAATTCCTCTCCAATAAAAAATGTCCATAATGCGAATGCCTTAAAATGAAATCATTCATTTTAAAATACATATGGACAATTTTAGTATTATATCTTTAATTTAATCATTTAATATTTATTTAAATATTTCGATAAGCTTCTAAAGCGTCCTCAAAATTTGGGAAATCAGTACCTTCTTGAACTAATTCTTTATAAACTATACGATTATTTTCATCTAATACGAAAACAGAACGAGCTAATAGTCTCAATTCTTTCATAACGACACCATAATTTTCACCAAATGATAAGTCTTTATGGTCACTTAACGTAATCACATTTTCTAAACCATTTGATGCACACCATCTTTTTTGAGCAAAAGGTAAATCCACTGAAATTGTGAGTACTACACCATTTTCCTGAGAAGCCTGTTCATTGAATTTGCGAGTTTGTTGATCACACACACCAGTATCAATCGAAGGAACGACACTAATCAGTTTCTTTTTCCCTTTAAAGTTATCTAAAGTAACTTCATTTAAACTATTATCCAAAACTTTAAAATTAGGAGCTACATCTCCTTTTGAAACCTCAGTTCCTGCTAAATGTATAGGATTATTTTTAAAAGTAATTTCTGTCATATTGAATGACCTCCCATTAGTTATTTGAATTATAATTTAATGATACGATAGTATTTAAACGCATTTCAATCATTTAAGACGCTAACTACAATTTTAATTAGAGATGATTTGCATGATATAATCATAAGCATTTTTTATAATGAGTAAACTGGTGACTACAATAAATAAAATTTTGACATAACCTACACCGTTTTTGATTGCAAAATGTGCACCAGTATATGATCCAATCACCATACTGACTGCCATAATTAATCCATAAACAATATTTACTTGTCCGAGAACAAGAAATAATGTTAGTGCACCAATATTTGAAGCAAAATTTAATACTTTTGCATTTCCAGCTGCACTTAAAAAATCAAAGCCAAACATTAGTAATATAAACAACATAAAGGATCCAGTACCACCACCTAAAAATCCATCATAAAATCCAATTAAAAGTAGTAGTGATATAAAGACAATTGCTTTACTAATAGTAAATTGAGAAAACGTTCTGACATTGCCCCAATTTTTTTTAAGAATGGTATAAATTAAAACAAGAGCCAATATGACGATTACGAGTGGTTTTAAAACTTTTGATGGCAAAAAGGTTGCTAAGCTTGCCCCACCCACTGCAAATATAAACACAAGTGGAAATAGTCTAAATACTATTTTTGTATCAACGTTTCCAGATTTTAAAAATTTGATTGTACTCGTTAATGAGCCAAACGCACTTGCTAATTTGTTTGTGCCTAATGCTAATGATGGCGACATTCCTATAGCTAATAGTGCAGGAATTGAAATTAAGCCACCACCACCCACAACGGCATCTATCAATGCTGCTAAAAAACCAAAAGCAATAATAACGAAAATAATATGAAAACTTAATTCTATGATGCCCACCCCCTATTAAATTACTTTAATACTTTCATATTAAAATAATTCATCTATGAGCGCATCAGTATTTTTATCTTTTTCAGTTTTATAATCTTTATTAATTACTAATGTTTCCACATTATCTGCTGCTTCTTGAATAAGATTATCAAAGTTAAATACACTTTCATATTTAATAACTTTATCAAAATCTGGTTCAGTTACAGGATTTTTGGGTGTGAAAATTGTACAGCAATCCTCATAGGGCTGTATTGAAATATCAAATGTTCCTATTTCTTTTGCTTTTTTAATGATGTCTTCTTTATCTAAAGAAATAAGTGGTCTTAAAATAGGTGTAGACGTAACATCATTGATTGCATACATACTCTTTAATGTTTGACTTGCTACTTGACCTAAATTTTCGCCATTTACTATAGCATTCGCTCCAATACGCTCTAAAATAATATCTGTCACTCGTAACATTATACGTCTAGTAGATGTCATAGTATATCTTGGGTGTACAGACTTATTAATTTGTTTTTGAAGTGCTGTGAAAGGAACAATGTGTAATTTAATTGGTCCTACACGTTCAGATAGTATACGTGTCAATTCAATCACTTTGTCTTTCGCTTTTTCACTTGTAAAGGGTGGACTATGAAAATGAATAGCTTCTATTTTTACCCCACGTTTCATAATTTCCATACCAGCTACCGGTGAATCAATTCCACCTGATAGCATGAGAAGTATTTTACCACCTGTGCCAATAGGTAACCCGCCAGCACCTTCGATAACTTTAGTATAAATATATACGCCATCTTTACGTACTTCTACTCTCATATTGTGAGTTGGTTGTTTTACATCTACTTTTAAATGATCAACTGATTTTAAAATGGCGCCACCTAGTTCTCTTTGTAGTTGATACGTATCTAATGAAAAAGATTTATCTACACGTTTTACATCTACTTTAAAAGTATCTCCATGAGCAAAATCTTTAGCTAATGAGATACAAAGTTGTTTCATATCTTCCAGATCTTGTGTTGTTTTAAATACTGGACTAATAGACTTTATGCCAAATACTTTCGTTAAACGATTCATAACTTCACTAACATCCGCTTCCTCAAAAAGCGAGATAAACATGCGATCCCTCTCTCCTTTAACTCGCGTACCTTCTAATGAGCGTAATGATCGAATAACATTTTCTTTCAATACATTTGTGAATCTTCTTCTATTTGTTCCTTTTAACGTAAGTTCTCCATATCTTACCAAAATATGATCATATCTCATTTATTTTAGCAACTCCTTTATTTCAGCGTAGATTAATTTAAATTTATCTTTAAACTCTTCAATTTCTTTTTCTGTAGTAGTTTCACCCATGGATAAGCGAACGCTTCCCTCTATTTTGTTGTCTTTAATTCCCATTGATAATAACACTTCATTTAATTCTTCTCTTTTAGAGGAGCATGCGCTGGTAGTCGATACCATAATATCTAATTTTGAAAACGCATTAACAAGCACTTCTCCTTTTACTCCTGGAAAAGCAATGTTTAAAATATGTGGAGCTCCATTTTCTGGAGAGTTAATATAAACTCCCTTATATTGATAAAAATAATCTCTAAGTTCTTTATTATAGCGCGTTAGACGGTGATTAAGTTCATTTAAATTTTGCACAGCCATTTCCATTGCTTTCACAAGTGAAACATTCATTGCTAGATTTACGGTACCGCTTCTAATTCCATACTCTTGACCACCGCCAAATACTGTGGGTTCAATTTTTTCCTTATTATCAATAATTAATACGCCTTGACCTTTTAAACCATTAAATTTATGACCACTAAAACTAATACTATTTACATTCTCTAATTGCATTGGAATTTTTCCTAAAGCCTGTACGCCATCTACATGAAAATGTGCCTTAGGGTATTGTTTTAATAAAGAGGCAATTTCTTTTATTGGTTGTATTTGTCCCATAACATTATTAACATACATACATGTCACTAAGCCCACATTATCCGTCATTAATTGTTCTAAATGTTTGATATCTATTTGGCCATTTGGTGTCACGTTCACGTATTTCAATATAAATCCTTGTGTTTCTAGATAACGCATCACTTCTAATACTGAAGGATGTTCTAATACTGAGGTAACGATTTCATTCGCAAACTGTTTTTTTCTTAATGCGATACCTTTGAGTGCAATATTATTAGACTCAGTTGCACCACTTGTGAAAATAACATCAGTAGTTTTATTAAGATTTAATATCTCTTTCACACGCGACTTACCCTGTAATAATATTTGTTCTGCTTGTAGACCCATTTGATGAGGACTATTAGCATTATAATAAGCTTTCTCACTTACTTTTAGAAATGAATCTAGTACCGCTTTGTTCGGCTTTGTAGTGGCAGCATTATCTAAGTAAATCATATGACACACTCACTTTCATAAATAACATAACTAAAAAATTTTTTCTGACTTAAAAATAGACACTAAAGCATTATACTATTTTTTTAAAAAAATAAAAGAGAATGACCTAGAAATATGTGATTGTCTAGGCCATTCTCTAAATATAAGAGCTATATTATCCTTTAATTACTTCATTTTCAATGTGTTTTGTTATACCAGGTTCTACACTTTCAAGTGCTTGTTCTGATACTTCAATTGAGCGTTTATAACGGTTATTCTTAAATAAACGTTCTGCTTCATTTAAACTTTTATCTACATTATGATGATCTTTACGATATCTGTTTCCATATTGAATTAATCGCTCTGCATAGACTGCATTAACTAATACATCATTCGCTTCATCCTCAAAAGTATTCATTTGAATCACAATTTTTGAAACTTTATCTTTAAGTTGTTTAACGTGAAGCGGACGTTCATTGAACTGTTCGTTGACAGCTCTTACTTCATGGTCGATTTCATTTTTCATAATAACAAATCGTTCTGGAACACTTGTTAAGTTTGAAGCAAGAAGTCGACGATAAATCTCTTCTTTTTTCGATTGAA
The DNA here is from genome assembly GCF_058191515.1 of Staphylococcus sp. CoH_129_LAB_1. NCBI lineage: Bacteria > Bacillati > Bacillota > Bacilli > Caryophanales > Staphylococcaceae > Staphylococcus > Staphylococcus sp. CoH_129_LAB_1. The sequence goes on from NZ_JBXWKZ010000028.1 coordinate 23,323, forward strand.
TTTTTAAGAGATTATCTTCAGCCTCAGCTTCATCTTCTCTAAGTTGAATCAGATGATTTTGTAGTTTTTCTTGGTTTTCATTTATCACTTTTACATGTTCGTCTAAGTACTCTAGATTATCTTTTACTTCACTATATCTCACAGCAGATTTAGACATTTCTTTTAGAATATCATCATATACTGTAACTAAATTTTGTATTTCATTTTCATGTTGTCTAATGCTATGAACATCACTTTCATTAATGAAATAGTTTTCGCGAATATAGTCGATTTCTGTTCTAAGCGTATAATTCATTTCTCTCGCTTTAAATAATTCATTTGTTATATCTTCTTTTGTTTCTTCAACTTCATTTTTAGCTTTCACTTCATGCTCAATTAAATCATACATTTCATCAAGTTTATCATTAATTTGTTGCAATTTATCATTAGCTTCTTCTAATTCAAGACGACTAATCATAGGTTCTACAAAATTTAATTCAGTTTTTAAACTTTGTAATGTGCCATCAATTTTGACGTGATCCAAGTCATAACCATTTACTTTTAAGTCTCTACAACCATATTTTAAATCTTGGAATTGTCCTGGTAACTCTTTTTGAGCTTCTCTAATTAAATCAGGAATTTCATCCATATATTCTTTTGTTTCATTAATAGAGTTATTTAATCCCGTAATATGATTATGAGCTTGTACGTAGTTACCTTCTTCTTTCAGCATTTCATACTGATCAAGTTCTGGTTCAAATGCCTCGATACGTTTTTCAAGTGGAGCTGCTGCTTCTCCAAATTGATGTCTATTTGCTAAAACATCTCTTTTCATTTCACGATAATCTGTTTTACATTTTTCATAGATTGCTTCGTTATCTTTATGTAGAGAAAGAATTTCATTTACTTCATCTACTTGTGATTGATAGCTAGCTTCATATCTATCCATTAATTCATGAGCATCATCAATCTCAGTTTGTGCCCCTGCAAATTGGAATTTATCAAGTTGAAGCTCAGCGTCATGAATTTTTTCTTCTACTGGCGCTAAATAATTATTAGTATGATCTAATGTATCTTGTTTTAACGCGTCATATTTCGTTCTCGTTTCACCTTTAAGATTTAAAGCTGATAACTTTTCTAAATTATCTTCAAAAGGTAACTGTTGAACTTTTAATTTACGTTCTTCTGCTTGCTCAACGATTTTACGTTTGTTAGAACGTAAATAAAACATAATACCGACAGCAATCAATATAATAATAATAATTGCTAATATAATGTATAAAACCATCTCATTCTCCTCCTATATTATCATTATTATAACGTATCTTATCCTGTCATTAAAATAAAATTCAAAGAATTGATTGAAAAATTTTTTACATTTATACTAATAATCAAAATATTGATAGAGAGGTTTAAAAATGCCAACAATTAAAGAAACAAATTACAACTTATTAGGTAAACAACTTGCAAGTCTAATTGAAGATGAAACAAATCTAATTGCAATTTTAAGTAATACATCCGCTTTACTAAATGACAACTTAGATCAAATCAATTGGTTGGGATTTTATTTAATTGAAAATAATGAACTCATCTTAGGTCCTTTCCAAGGTCATCCTGCTTGCGTACATATTTCTATAGGAAAAGGTGTATGTGGGACTGCTGTTGCGAATAATCAAACACAACTTGTAGATGATGTTAATGCCTTTCCTGGTCACATCGCTTGCGATGCTAATAGTAAATCTGAAATTGTCGTTCCAATTCATGTTAATAATGAAATAATCGGCGTGTTAGATATTGATGCGCCTATTACACAACGATTTAGTAAAGACGATCAACAAGGACTAGAAGATATAGTTTCTATCTTAGAAAACCAATTATCAAAATAATAAATTTAAATGATTCCTTGACACTTTTTAAAATAATGGTACAATGAATTTTGTGTGAATTAACGAAAATAGCAGTTGTATATTATTAAGCTCTATGTTGTTCCCGATGTGGACGTGTCGTGTAACTGTAGCTATAAGGTGAAGACACATAAAACAATATATCTTAATGAGCATGCAACACTCTTTTTTGTTTATTCATTCCAACAAAAAAGAAAAGGAGGAGTCTTATTATGGCTCGATTCAGAGGTTCTAACTGGAAAAAATCTCGTCGTTTAGGTATCTCATTAAGTGGTACTGGTAAAGAATTAGAAAAACGTCCTTACGCACCAGGACAACATGGTCCAAACCAACGTAAAAAATTATCAGAATATGGTTTACAATTACGTGAAAAACAAAAATTACGTTATTTATATGGAATGACTGAAAGACAATTCCGTAACACATTTGATATTGCTGGTAAACAACATGGTGTACACGGTGAAAACTTCATGATTTTATTAGCTAGCCGTTTAGATGCAGTAGTTTACTCATTAGGGTTAGCACGTACACGTCGTCAAGCTCGCCAATTAGTTGGTCATGGTCACATTGAAGTTGATGGTAAACGTGTTGACATCCCATCATACGCTTTAAAACCTGGTCAAGTTATCTCAGTTCGTGAAAAATCACAAAACTTAGATATCATTAAAGAATCTGTTGAAATCAACAATTTCGTACCAGAATATTTAGATTTCGATGCTGACAGCTTAAAAGGTACTTTCATTCGCTTACCAGAACGTAGTGAATTACCTGCTGAAATTAATGAACAATTAATCGTTGAGTACTACTCAAGATAAGTTGATTAATATTCTACCACCCTTTCCATCTTGGTCAGGGTGGTTTTTTATTTATAATTTAAATATATCATCTGGTATATCTGAAATAATTCCATCTACTCCTAAATGAATCAGTTTCTTCACATCTTTCATGCTATTTACTGTATAAGGTATTACTTTAAGATGATGTTCATGAGCACGCTTTATAAATTTCTTATTTATTAATTTATAGTTAGGATTGATAAATTGTGCATAAGTAGATATATTTTCATAATTAGGTTGTTTATACCAGTATTTCTTTTTACTTATCAAGACACCTAGTGCATACTTCTTCGTATATTTAGATATTCTTTTAACACTTTCAACATCAAATGATTGAATAATAACTCTATGAGATGGAATTTGAAAATGATCAAGTTCTTCAATTAACGCTTTTTCAATACCAGGGTACTGTTCTGGTTTTTTTATTTCAATAAGCAATGTTTTAGAATAATTTTTAAATAAAGAAAGAACTTCGCTAAATGTAGAAATACGCGTATCTTTGAATGTATCCCCATGTTTAATTCCAAAATCAAATTGTTTTAATTCTTCTAAAGTAAAATCTTTTACTTTACCCTTTTGATTTGATGTACGGTCAATAGAATCATCATGAATAACAACTAATTTATTATCTTTTGTAAAATGTACATCAATTTCTAACATATCAATATGTTGCATGAGGGCTGCTTTAAAGCCTTCCAACGTATTTTCAGGATATTTTTGTGACAATCCACGATGTGCAACGATTTGAAATGATTTATTAGGCTTTTGTATTTTCATTTTTAACACCTTTCTTTAAATTAATCATATATTCAACTACACTTAAATTACCATAATGATATAGGAGGTCAATAATAATGGTTAAACATGATTTTGTAGTTCATACTTCATGGCGTGGAGGTCGTGAAGAAATCGGTAATGTTAATGGCGATGTGATTTCTGAACAAATCTCTATTCCCCTTTCTCTTGGCGGTAATGGAACTGGAACAAATCCCGATGAAATGTTAGTTGCAGCAGCCTCCTCATGCTATATCATCTCTTTAGCAGCTACGCTTGAAAGAGCTAAATTTACTAATATTCATTTAGAAATTAAGTCAATTGGTAGTGCAGTTTTTGAAAATGGAAAATTTAAAATGGAGAAAATCACACATTATCCAATAATATCTCTTACAGAAGAACAAAAAACTCATCTTAGGAAACGACTTCCTAAACTATTAAACATTGCTGATCACAATTGTATGATATCTAACTCGATTCGAAACAATGTTGAAATAGAAATACAAGCAACAATTCAAGATTAAAACTAAAAGCGGTCGATTAACCTACCGCTTTTTATTTTAGTCTTTTAAATTTTCAGAATATTTGATAAAATTATAAAATCTTATAGTGGGAGGAAGATTTACGATGTATTATTATGAACCTTTATTATTAACACCTGGACCAACCCCTGTCCCTAATGAAATCACACATGCTCTCAATTTATCAATGATAGGGCATCGTTCTCCAGATTTTGAAGCTATCGCAGAAGAAGCATTTAACCATTTAAAACCAATTTTTGGAACTAAAAATAAAGTAATGATTCTTACATCAAGTGGTACTAGTGTCTTAGAAGCTAGTATGTTAAATATAGTAAATCCTGAGGACCATTTCGTGATCATTGTATCAGGAGCATTTGGCAATCGTTTTAAACAAATTGCTGAAACGTATTATAAAAATGTCCATGTTTATGATGTAGAATGGGGAAAAGCTGTTGACGTTGAAGCATTTGAAACATATTTACGTTCTCTTAATCATGACATTACCGCTGTATTCACTCAATTTTGTGAAACTTCTACTGCTGTACTTCACCCTATACACGAATTAGGAAAAGTAATTAAAGCATTCAATCAAGACATTTATTTTGTTGTCGATGGCGTAAGTTGTATTGGTGCCGTTAATGTTGATTTAGAAAAAGATAATATTGATGTACTCGTATCAGGTAGCCAAAAAGCTTTAATGTTACCACCTGGTTTATCTTTTGTTGCTTATAATAATCGTGCAAAAGAGCGATTTAAAGAAGTTAAAACACCCCGCTTTTATTTGAATTTAAACAAATACTTTGATTCTATTGAACAAAATTCCACTCCATTTACACCAAATGTTGGATTATTTAGAGCAATCAATGCTTATGTTTCACTTATTAAAAAAGAAGGATTTAACAATACAATTCACAGACACTATTTGATAAGAGATGGTTTAAGAGAAAGTTTAAAAGCATTAGATTTAAAATTATTAGTTGATGAAGACTCATATGCCTCTCCTACTGTTACATCTTTTATCCCTCATGATAAAGACGAATTGAATTATATTAAGTCAACACTAAAATCAAGGTTTAATATTACAATTGCTGGTGGTCAAGGCAAACTAAAAGGAACAATTTTGAGAATTGGTCATATGGGAAAAGTGTCATCTTTTGATATTTTATCCGTAGTTTCAGCTTTAGAAATGATTCTTACAGATTTTCGTAAAGTCAATTATATTGGTAAAGCTACATTAAAATTTACGGAGGTAATTCAACATGACGCATAATATTTTAGTATCAGATCCAATTTCAGAAGAAGGCTTAAAATGTTTAATCGATCATCCTGATTTTAAGGTTGATTTTAAATCTGGTTTAACTGAAGAAGAGCTTGTAGAAATTATTCCCAACTATCAAGGCTTGATTGTACGGAGTCAAACTAAAGTTACAGAAGCTATGATTAACCATGCTTCAAACTTAAAGGTTATCGCTAGAGCCGGTGTAGGTGTTGATAATATAGATATAAAATCAGCAACCTTAAAAGGGATATTAGTTGTTAATGCTCCAGATGGAAACACGATTTCTGCTACTGAACACTCAGTTGCTATGATTCTAGCAATGGCACGAAATATCCCACAAGCCTATACATCATTAAAGAACAAAGAATGGAATCGTAAAGCATTTAAAGGAGTTGAATTGTATCAAAAAGTACTAGGTGTCATTGGAGCGGGACGTATTGGTTTAGGCGTAGCAAAAAGATTAAAAAGTTTTGATATGACAGTTTTAGCTTACGACCCTTTTTTGACTAAAGAAAAAGCAGAGCAACTTGGCATTGAACTAGCAACTATTGATGAAATTGCTCAACGTTCAGATTTTGTTACAGTACACACACCATTAACACCTAAAACAAAAGGTATTATTGATGCTAACTTCTTTAACCAAGCTAAACCAACATTACAGATTATCAATGTGGCTAGAGGCGGTATTATTAATGAAAACGACTTACTTAATGCCTTAAATCAACATCAAATTGCCAGAGCGGCATTAGACGTATTTGAAAATGAACCTCCCCTAGATTCACCGCTTCTTGATCATAAAGATATTATTGTAACTCCTCATTTAGGTGCTTCTACGATTGAAGCACAAGAAAAAGTAGCTATTTCAGTTGCTGAAGAAATAATTGATATCTTAGAAAAAGGACATGTTACAAATGCAGTCAATGCGCCTAAGTTAAATTTAAACAATATTGATGAGACAACACAACAATGGCTTCATATTAGCCGTCTTGCAGGTGAATTAGCTATTCAATTATTAAATGATGCACCTAGAGAGATTAAAGTGACCTTTAACGGAGAAAATGCTAAAAAAGAAGCTGATTTAATAACTCGATCAATCGTCACGTCAATTTTAAAACAAAATTTAGGTGAACGCGTGAACTTAATTAATGCAATTGCATTATTAAACGAACAAGGTATCACTCATCATATTGAAAATCGTGCTTCACAGGGGACATTCAGCAACTATATTCAAATTAATCTGATAAGTGAACATGAAGAAGTAAAAATTGGTGCAACTGTAATAGACGGATTTGGTGCACGTATTGTAAGAATTAATGATTATTCAGTAGATTTTAAACCTAATGCTTATCAATTTATTTCTTATCATAAAGACTTACCAGGAATGGTAGGTTTAACAGGTCAACTACTTGGTAAACATGATATCAATATAGCTTCAATGTCTTTGGGAAGAAGTTCTGAAGGTGGACAAGCAATGATGATTCTGTCAGTAGACCAACCTATTACTCAACAAGTTATTAAAGAATTATATGAAATTGGTGATTTTGATAAAATCTACGGTACTACTTTATCAATATAAAAATAAAAAAGGAACGATGATAATATGGACTGACCCCAATTAGTGGGAATGATATAAAAACACTTTCGTTGAATTCATATTAAAATGAATCATGCGGAGGTGTTTTTTCTATGAAAAGAGTTTCTTAT